>NZ_JVEL01000412.1:0-27269 GCF_001076875.1 Serratia sp. 506_PEND | reverse complement strand
GAATTCGTGCTGCCGGCCTTCCCGACCAAGTCGCCCAACACCAACAAGGTGATCGGCGCGGTGCCGGACATGGCGGAGCGGCTGTCGCTGATCTTCCTCAACTCGCTATGCCAGCGCATTCAACTCTACTACCCGCCGGGCGCGCATATCGTTATCTGCTCAGATGGCCACGTGTTCGGCGATCTGATCCGCGTTAGTGACGAAGCGATCAACCACTATCAGCGCGAAATTGAAAACCTGCTGCATGAAGTGGGCGCGACGCATCTCAGCGTATTCAACCTCGGCGACGTCAAAGGCCTGGCTGAACATACCGATGATTACGATCTGCTGCGCCAACTGTTGGTGGAGGGCTATGCCGAATCGGAAGAGGCGATCAAACAGCAGTTGATGCAGGACGAACAGGGCCTCTTGCTGTACCGCGCCATCACGCGCTTCCTGTATGAAGACAGCCAACTGCCGGGCTACAGCGGTTCCAACGCCGCGCTGCAGAAAGACGCCAAACGGCGCGCCTGCGGAGTGATCCAGCGCAGCTGGGCCTGGGGCAATCTGCTGGCGCAGCATTTCCCGGCGGCGATCCGCCTGTCGATTCACCCGCAGCCGGTCGACAGTCTGAAAATGGGCATCCACATGATGCCGACCAAAGACGATTGGCTGACGCCGTGGCATGGCGTGGCAGCCAACGTGAACGGCCAGTTCGTGCTGATGAAGCGTAAAGACGCGCAGAGCCTGGACGGCGAATTGGTGGCGATCCGCGGCACGCCGAGCCATTACCTGATCGAACAACCGCAGATGGCCTGAGGCCGCTGCAGGCTTTTGCGCCCGAAATCCTGGCGGACGCGTTTTTGACGGCACGTTGCCGTGTGAGCAGCACATTCGATGCAAGGAGAATCACCGATGAATAACCAACCGCTTAATTGCCATATTCAACCGAATACCCCGTTTGGCGCGATCCTGACGCCGCAGCATCCGGGGCAAAAGATCGGCGAACTGCCGGTGGCAGCGCTGCGGGCGCTGGCGCAGGAACATCACTTGCTGGTGCTGCGCGGATTCGACTCCGGTTTCAGCGATGGGGAGGTTCTGACGCGCTACGCCGAGCAGTGGGGCGAGATCATGATGTGGCCGTTCGGCGCGGTGCTGGACGTGAAGGAACATCCGGACGCCAAGGATCATATTTTCGACAGCAGCTACGTCCCGCTGCATTGGGATGGCATGTATAAGCCGACTATTCCCGAATTCCAGCTGTTCCACTGCGTGGCGGCGCCGTCGCCGGACGAAGGCGGGTGCACTACCTTCGTCGATACCACGCGGCTGCTGGCCAATGCGGACGAAGCGTTGCTGGATCAGTGGCTGTCGGTCTCGATCACCTACCGTATCAAGCAGGTGGTGCATTACGGCGGTGAAGTCTGTTCGCCGCTGGTGGTGCAGCACCCGAACGGCAGGGGCTTGATCATGCGCTACAATGAACCGCCGACGGAAGGGAAAAAATTCCTCAATCAACATGCGCTGGAATATCACGGCGTGCCGGAACAACAGCAGGAACAGTTCCACCACACTCTGCAGCAGCATCTGTACGATCCGCGTCACTATTATGCCCATCAGTGGCAACGGGGCGACGTGGTGGTGGCGGACAACTTCTCGCTGCTGCACGGCCGTGAGGGCTTTACCGCCCGTTCCGCGCGTCATTTGCAGCGCGTGCATATTCAAAGCAATCCGGTGTGCGCCAATCTGGCGCTGAAGCCGGCCAACGCAGAAGCTTAAAAGGAGCATTATGGCAAGGATACTGATGGCGGCGGTCGCCACTCCGGGGCACGTCTACCCGATGTTAGCCATCACTCGCCACCTGATTGCCCAAGGGCATCAGGTGCGGGTGATGACCGGCGCGCTGTTCCGCGAACGCGCCGAAGCGGCTGGGGCGAGCTTCGTGCCGTTCGACGCGCAGGTGGACTTCGACTACCGCCACCTNATTTCCCCGAGCGCGCCGCGCTGCCGCCGGGCAACGCGCAGATGGCGCTGGCGCTGAAAGACTTCTTCGCCGCGCCGATCCCACTGTTGGATCGTCAGCTGCGTGCGGCCATCGCCGCCGAAAAGACCGATCTGCTGATGGTGGAGAACTGCTTCTACGGCGTGCTGCCGCTGTTGCAGTCCGCCGAACGGCCGCCGGTGTTCGGGATCGGCGTCACGCCGCTGTCGTATTCTTCGCGCGACGCCATTTTCTATGGCCCGCGCATCCCGCCGGCGCTGCTGCCGCGGGCGCTGACCCGTGAGCAGTTGGTGGATGAAGAAACGCGGGTGTTGCTTGATGAGGTGCAGCAAAGCTTTGATGCCGCGCTGGTGCAGGCGGGCGGGCGGCCGCTGAATCGCCCGTTCACCGACGCGTTGATCGGCGGCTGCGAGCGTTTCCTGCAGTTGGCCACCACGGCGCTGGAATATGAGCGTGACGATCTGCCGAGCGGCGTGCGCTTCGTCGGCCCGCTGCGCAGCGGCGGCCAGCCGGCGGCGGAAGAAACGCTGTGGGAGGCAGACGATGATCGGCCGCTGGTGATCGTGTCTCAGGGCACGCTGGCCAATGTCGATCTGCATCAGCTGATCGTGCCGACGCTGCAAGCGCTGGCGCATCTGCCGGTGCGGGTGTTGGCCACCACCGGCGGGCGGGCGACGGAAGGCCTGATGGACGCGCTGCCGGGCAATGCCAGAGTGCGGGAGTTCATCTCCTTCGAACACTGGCTGCCGGAGACGGCGCTGCTGATCACCAATGGCGGTTACGGCTCGATCAACTATGCGCTGGACAGCGGCGTGCCGCTGATTGTCGCCGGCACGGGCGAAGACAAACTGGAGGCGGCCGCGCGCGTGGTCGCCGCCGGCTGCGGCATCAGCCTGCACACCAGCACGCCGAGCCCTGAACAGATCCTGGCGGCGGCGACGCGCATTCTGCAGCAGCCGATCTATCGACAACGCGCAGCGCTGGTGCGTGAGGATTATGCCCGCCACGATGCGCTGACGGCGATCGCCAACGAAGTGGCCGCCATTACCGCCTGACCACGCTGTGATCCTTTCCCCAGGCGCCGTTTTCGGCGCCTTTTTTCTGCATTTTTTTGCCATGGAAACTGCATGATTATGTACAATCGTCGCAGGCCGCCAAATCGGTTGAATGTTAATCTCACGACAGCGCCGCTGATAAAAGCGGGGGAATATCATAATTTTCTAATTATGAAATGAATCCTCTGGCGACGCTGAAGCGGGGCAGTTACCCTGAATCGATAGCCTAATGGGATAGGCGTCAAATCAAGAAGAGAGCAAGCATGAGTGATTCACAAATCCGCATTGCGATTGCGGGCGCCGGCGGCCGGATGGGCCGTCAGTTGATCCAGGCGGTGCAGCAGGCGGAAGGCGTGGTGTTGGGCGCGGCGCTGTCGCGCCCGGGTTCAAGCCTGATCGGCGTCGACGCCGGCGAGCTGGCGGGCATTGGCGCGCTGGGCGTTAAGGTAAGCGACAGCCTGGAGAAAGTGGCGAGCGAGTTCGACATTTTGATCGACTTCACCCGCCCGGAAAGCACCCGGAGCTACCTGGATTTTTGCGTGGCGCACCACAAGGCGATGGTGATTGGCACCACCGGCTTCGATGACGCCGGCAAGCAGGCGATCCGCGCTGCGGCGCAGCATATCGGCATCGTGTTCGCCGCCAACTTCAGCGTCGGCGTCAACCTGGTGCTGAAACTGCTGGAGAAGGCCGCGCAGGTGATGGGCGACTACACCGACATCGAAATCGTTGAGGCGCACCACCGCCACAAAGTGGATGCGCCGTCGGGCACGGCATTGGCCATGGGCGAAGCGATCGCCGGCGCGCTGGGGCGCGATCTGAAAAACTGTGCGGTCTATGCGCGCGAAGGCCATACCGGCGAACGCGATCCGAAAAGCATCGGCTTTGCCACCATTCGCGCCGGCGACATCGTCGGCGAGCACACCGCGATGTTCGCCGACATCGGTGAACGGGTGGAAATCACCCATAAGGCTTCCAGCCGCATGACTTTCGCTAGCGGCGCGGTGCGCGCGGCGGCCTGGCTGCATAACCGGGATAAAGGTTTGTTTGATATGCGCGACGTATTGAATTTGGACCAGTTATAATTGATTTGCATACCATCGTGATGTGGTTGTATTGGTCATAATGCTATGATAATCGGGCAATAATTTTATTGTCCTTTTTTTTAACATGATAAATATCATGTTGGCTTTGTTTTATTGTCAAAGATGTTATTTATCTATATTTAATTTGCTAATCATCTCCTTTTTTTCCACTCTCGGCTTTTTTAGCGTCTTTTTTGTCCCATTCCGGCGCCGTTTTCCGTCATTCTTCCCCGCAACCGTTTTCCAGCCCCGGTTTTCTGTGTTTTTATCGGCGCTCAAGCCGCATGCGCGCCGAGAACTGCAAAAATAAAACAAAAAACGGCAGTTTGGGTAGACAAGCCAGGCACTCATCATTAAAATGCGCCCAATTTGCCAAAAATTGGCCTCGCGGACGGTTTTTGCATTGATTTAGATCGTGATATCTGAATTAATATGCAAATATTGTGATTGATTATTCCTTGGAGGGTGTTTTGATAAAGTCAGCGCTATTGGTTCTGGAAGACGGAACCCAATTCCACGGTCGGGCCATCGGGGCAGAGGGAACGGCAGTGGGGGAAGTGGTCTTCAATACGTCGATGACCGGTTATCAAGAAATCCTCACTGATCCTTCCTATTCCCGCCAGATCGTTACTCTTACTTATCCTCATATCGGCAATGTCGGCACCAATGCTTCCGACGAAGAATCCTCCGCAGTACACGCCCAAGGCCTCGTCATTCGCGACCTCCCGCTGATCGCCAGCAACTACCGCAACGAAGAAAGCCTGTCCGACTACCTCAAGCGTCACAACATCGTGGCGATCGCCGATATCGATACCCGCAAATTGACCCGCCTGCTGCGCGAGAAGGGCGCCCAGAACGGCTGCATCATCGCCGCCGATTCGCCGGATGCCGCGCTGGCCCTGGCCAAGGCGCAAGGTTTCCCGGGGTTGAAGGGCATGGATCTGGCGAAAGAGGTCACCACCCAAGAGGCCTACAGCTGGCAGCAAGGCAGTTGGACGCTTGAAGGCGACCTGCCCGAAGCCAAAACCGCCGCGGAACTGCCATTCCACGTGGTGGCTTACGACTATGGCGCCAAGCGCAACATCCTGCGCATGCTGGTGGATCGCGGCTGCCGCCTGACCGTGGTGCCGGCGCAGACCCCGGCCGACGACGTGCTGAAAATGAATCCGGACGGCATCTTCCTGTCCAACGGCCCGGGCGACCCGGAGCCGTGCGACTACGCTATCACCGCCATCAAACAGTTCCTGGAAACCGACATTCCGGTGTTCGGCATCTGCCTGGGCCATCAGCTGCTGGCGCTGGCCAGCGGGGCGAAAACCATGAAGATGAAGCTCGGCCACCACGGCGGCAACCACCCGGTGAAGGATTTGGACAACAACACCGTGATGATCACCGCGCAGAACCACGGCTTTGCGGTAGATGAAAACAACCTGCCGGCGAACCTGCGCGTGACGCACAAATCGCTGTTCGACCATACGGTGCAGGGCATTCACCGCACCGACAAGGCGGCGTTCAGCTTCCAGGGCCACCCGGAAGCCAGCCCAGGCCCGCACGACGCTGCGCCGCTGTTCGATCACTTTATCGAACTGATTGAGACTTACCGTTCTAACGCCAAATAATCAGGAGCAGTAAAAAATGCCAAAACGTACAGACATAAAAAGCATCCTGATCCTCGGCGCGGGTCCGATCGTTATCGGCCAGGCGTGTGAGTTCGATTACTCGGGCGCCCAGGCGTGTAAAGCGCTGCGCGAAGAGGGTTACCGCGTCATTCTGGTCAACTCCAACCCGGCGACCATCATGACCGACCCGGAGATGGCCGACGCGACCTACATTGAGCCGATCCACTGGGAAGTGGTGCGCAAGATCATCGAAAAAGAGCGCCCGGATGCGGTGCTGCCGACCATGGGCGGCCAGACGGCGCTGAACTGCGCGCTGGAGCTGGAGCGCCAGGGCGTGCTGGCCGAGTTCGGCGTTACCATGATCGGCGCCACCGCCGATGCGATTGACAAGGCCGAAGACCGTCGCCGTTTCGATGTAGCGATGAAGAAAATCGGTCTGGATACCGCGCGTTCCGGCATCGCGCACACCATGGAAGAAGCGCTGGCGGTAGCCGCTGACGTCGGCTTCCCGTGCATCATCCGCCCTTCCTTTACCATGGGCGGCACCGGCGGCGGCATCGCCTACAACCGCGAAGAGTTCGAAGAGATCTGCGAACGCGGCCTGGACCTGTCGCCGACCAACGAGCTGCTGATCGATGAATCGCTGATCGGTTGGAAAGAATACGAGATGGAAGTGGTGCGTGATAAGAACGACAACTGCATCATCGTCTGCTCCATCGAAAACTTCGACGCTATGGGCATCCACACCGGCGACTCGATCACCGTCGCGCCGGCCCAGACCCTGACCGACAAGGAATACCAAATCATGCGCAACGCCTCGATGGCGGTGCTGCGTGAGATCGGCGTCGAAACCGGCGGCTCCAACGTGCAGTTCTCGGTCAACCCGAAAACCGGCCGCCTGATCGTTATCGAAATGAACCCGCGCGTGTCGCGCTCTTCGGCGCTGGCGTCGAAAGCCACCGGCTTCCCAATTGCCAAGATCGCCGCCAAGCTGGCGGTGGGCTATACCCTCGATGAGTTGATGAACGACATCACCGGCGGCCGCACCCCGGCGTCGTTCGAACCGTCCATCGACTATATCGTAACCAAGATCCCGCGCTTCAACTTCGAGAAGTTCTCCGGCGCCAACGATCGCCTGACCACCCAGATGAAGTCGGTCGGCGAAGTGATGGCCATCGGCCGCACCCAGCAGGAATCGCTGCAAAAAGCGCTGCGCGGTCTGGAAGTGGGCGCCACCGGCTTCGATCCGAAAGTGAGCCTGGACGATCCGGAAGCGCTGACCAAAATCCGCCGCGAGCTGAAAGACGCCGGTTCCGACCGCATTTGGTACATCGCCGACGCCTTCCGCGCCGGTTTGTCGGTTGACGGCGTTTTCAACCTGACCAACGTCGACCGTTGGTTCCTGGTGCAGATTGAAGAGCTGGTGCGCCTGGAAGAGCAGGTGGCCGAGGCGGGCATCAACGGCCTGAACAAAGACTTCCTGCGCACGTTGAAGCGCAAAGGCTTCGCCGATGCGCGTCTGGCCAAGCTGGCCGGCGTCGCCGAGAGCGAAATTCGCAAGCTGCGCCACAGCTACGGCCTGCATCCGGTATACAAGCGCGTGGATACCTGCGCGGCGGAATTCGCCACCGACACCGCCTACATGTACTCCACCTATGAAGAAGAGTGCGAATCCAACCCGACCAACGACCGGCCGAAAGTGATGGTGTTGGGCGGCGGGCCGAACCGTATCGGCCAGGGCATCGAGTTCGACTACTGCTGCGTGCACGCTTCGCTGGCGCTACGTGAAGACGGCTACGAGACCATCATGGTCAACTGTAACCCGGAAACCGTCTCCACCGACTACGACACCTCAGACCGCCTGTACTTTGAGCCGGTAACGCTGGAAGACGTGCTGGAAATCGTGCGCATCGAGAAGCCGAAAGGCGTGATCGTGCAGTATGGCGGCCAGACTCCGCTGAAGCTGGCGCGCGAGCTGGAAGCCGCAGGCGTGCCGGTTATCGGCACCAGTCCGGACGCCATCGACCGCGCCGAAGACCGCGAGCGCTTCCAGCAGGCGGTCAACCGTCTGGGCCTGAAGCAACCGGCCAACGCCACCGTCACCGCCATCGAACAGGCGGTGGAGAAGGCGGCGGCCATCGGCTATCCGCTGGTGGTGCGTCCTTCCTACGTGTTGGGCGGCCGGGCGATGGAAATCGTCTACGACGAAACCGACCTGCGCCGCTACTTCCAGACCGCGGTCAGCGTGTCCAACGATGCGCCGGTGCTGCTCGATCGCTTCCTGGACGATGCGGTGGAAGTGGACGTTGATGCCATCTGCGACGGCGAGCGCGTGCTGATTGGCGGCATCATGGAGCACATCGAGCAGGCGGGCGTGCACTCCGGCGACTCCGCGTGTTCGCTGCCGGCGTACACCCTGAGCCAGGAAATTCAGGACGTGATGCGTCGTCAGGTGGAAAAACTGGCGTTCGAGCTGCAGGTGCGCGGCCTGATGAACGTGCAGTTCGCGGTGAAAGACAACGAAGTCTACCTGATTGAAGTCAACCCGCGCGCCGCGCGTACCGTGCCGTTCGTGTCCAAAGCGACCGGCGTGCCGCTGGCCAAAGTGGCCGCGCGCGTGATGGCGGGCAAAACGCTGGTCGAGCAGGGCGTGACCGAAGAAATTATCCCGCCGTACTATTCGGTGAAAGAAGTGGTGCTGCCGTTCAACAAATTCCCGGGCGTCGACCCGATTCTGGGGCCGGAAATGCGCTCTACCGGGGAAGTGATGGGCGTGGGCCGCACCTTCGCGGAAGCCTTCTCCAAAGCGATGTTGGGCAGCAACTCGGGCATGAAGAAACAGGGCCGCGCGCTGCTGTCGGTGCGCGAAGGCGACAAGGCTCGCGTGGTCGATTTGGCCGCCAGCCTGCTGAAGCAGGGCTTCGAGCTGGACGCCACCCACGGCACCGCGGTGGTGCTGGGCGAAGCGGGCATCAACCCGCGCCTGGTCAACAAGGTGCACGAAGGGCGTCCGCACATTCAGGACCGTATCAAGAACGGCGAGTACACCTACATCGTCAACACCACGGCAGGCCGTCAGGCGATTGAGGACTCCAAGCTGATTCGCCGCAGCGCCCTGCAGTACAAGGTGCACTACGACACCACGCTGAACGGCGGCTTCGCCACCGCGATGGCGCTGAAAGCGGATCCGACCGAGCAGGTGACGTCGGTGCAGGAAATGCACGCACGTATCGGCAAGTAACCGCGCGATAACGCAACGTAAGGGGCGCTGCAGATGCAGCGCCCTTTTTTATTCAGCGAATTTGTCGGCTGGCGTTAAAAATTTCCGCTATCAATCAGTGGGCAAACTGTCACTCTGTGTGATTGGTATATGCTTGGTGTATTGGCAAGGAACGAAGGAACGACGATAACAATGATTCTGATAATTTATGCTCACCCGTATCCCCGGCATTCGCATGCCAATCACCGCCTGCTGCAGGCGGTGAGGGATCTCCCCGAGGTGGAGGTGCGCTCGCTGTATGAGCTGTACCCCGATTTCAATATCGACATCAACGCCGAGCAGCGGGCGGTGGAACGCGCCGACCTGGTGGTGCTGCAACATCCGATGCAGTGGTACAGCTTCCCGCCGTTGTTGAAGCTGTGGATCGACAAAGTGCTGGAGCACGGCTGGGCCTACGGCCACGACGGCAATGCGCTGGTGGGTAAAGACTGCCTGTGGGCGGTGACCAGCGGCGGCGACGAGCACCACTTCGAGCTGGGCGATTTCCCCAACTTCGCCGCGCTGGCGCAGCCGCTGCAGGCCACGGCGATCTATTGCGGCATGACCTGGCTGCCTTATTTCGCCGTGCACAATACCTTTACCTGCAACGAGCCGGCGCTGCTCGCCGCCGGCGAAGCCTACCGCCAGCGGCTGGTCGACTATCTGATGGAACATGCCGAAGCGGAAACCCGGGAGGCCAGCCATGGATAATCACCACATGATGATCGAGGGGCTGATCTATCTCGGCTCCGCGGCGCTGTTTGTGCCGATCGCGGTGCGCTTGGGACTGGGCTCGGTGCTCGGTTACCTGATCGCCGGCTGCATCATTGGCCCCTGGGGGCTGAAGCTGGTGTCGGACGCCGAGTCTATCCTGACCTTCGCCGAGATCGGCGTGGTGCTGATGTTGTTTATCATCGGCCTGGAGCTGGATCCCAAACGGCTGTGGACGCTGCGCGCCTCTGTGTTCGGCGGCGGCAGCATTCAGATGGTGGGCTGCGGCCTGGCGCTGAGCGCCTTCTGTTACTTCCTTGGCCTTAACTGGAAGGTGGCGTTGCTGATTGGCCTGACGCTGGCGCTCTCATCCACCGCCATCGCCATGCAGGCGATGAGCGAACGCAATCTGACGCCGTCGCCGATCGGCCGCAGCGCGTTTGCGGTGCTGCTGTTCCAGGATATCGCGGCGATCCCGCTGGTGGCGATGATCCCGCTGTTGGCCAGCAGCGGCGCCACCACCACGCTGGGCGCTTTCATGCTGTCGGCGGCCAAGGTGGTGGGCGCGTTGACGATGGTGGTGTTGCTTGGCCGCTACGTCACCCGTCCGCTGCTGCACTTCGTCGCCCGTTCGGGCATGCGCGAAGTGTTCAGCGCCGTGGCGTTGTTCCTGGTGTTCGGCTTCGGCATCCTGCTGGAGATGGCCGGGCTGTCGATGGCGATGGGGGCGTTCCTCGCCGGGGTGCTGTTGGCGAGCTCTGAATACCGCCACGCGCTGGAGAGCGATATTCAGCCGTTCAAGGGACTGCTGCTGGGGCTGTTCTTCATCGGCGTCGGCATGTCGATCGACTTCGGCACGCTGTTCCATCATCCGTTGCTGATCGCCTCGCTGCTGCTGGGCTTTATGCTGATCAAGGCGGCGTTGCTGTGGCTGATTGGGCCGCTGCTCGGCGTGCCGAAGCGCCAGCGCGGCCTGTTCGCCATTCTGCTGGGGCAGGGCAGTGAGTTCGCCTTCGTGATCTTCAGCGCCGCGCAGCTGGCCGGCGTCTTGCCGGTTGAATGGGCCAAGTCGCTGACGCTGGCGGTGGCGCTGTCGATGGCGGCCACGCCGCTGCTGTTGGTGATCGCCGCGCAGCTGGAAAAAAATGCGCCGAAAGAGGATCGCCCGGCTGACGTCATTGATGACGAGAACGCCAGCGTGATCATCGCCGGCTTCGGCCGTTTCGGCCAGATCGCCGGTCGTTTACTGTTGGCCAACGGCGTGCACACCGTGGTATTGGATCACGATCCGGACCATATCGAAACGCTGCGTAAATTCGACACCAAGGTGTTCTACGGCGACGCCACGCGCGCCGATCTGCTTGAGGCCGCCGGCGCCGCTCACGCCAAGGTGCTGATCAACGCCATCGACGATGTGGAGGACAGCCTGGCGTTAACCGAGCTGGCCAGACAGCACTTCCCGCATCTGAAAGTGGTGGCGCGGGCGCGCGACGTCGATCACTGGTATCAGCTGCGGCAACTGGGGGTGGAAAAACCGGAGCGCGAAACCTTCGAAAGCTCGCTGCGCGTCGGCCGTGAAACGCTGGAGTTGCTGGGGCTGGACGCCTATGAGGCGCGCGAGAAAGCGGACACGTTCCGTCGCTATAACCTGAAGATGCTGGAAGATACGCTGGATAATTACCAGGATACTGAATTCCGTATCGCCAGCCTGCAGCGGGCCAAGGAGATGCTCAGCGCGGCCATCGAGCAGGATCAGAATCGGTTGGCGCGGGTGCAGCAGACCGGCTGGCGCGGCAGCATCGACGGCAAGGCGCCGGAGGATGAAGTGGTGGAAGCCAAAGGATAACCGCAGGGGCGCCGTGATGGCGCCCCTTTTGCTTAGCTCAGCGCGACCTTGATGCCTAAGGCGATCAACATGCCGCCCAGCAATTTGTCGACGATCTTCTGCGTCTTTTCCAGCCCGCGGCGCACTGGCCCGCTCTGGATCAGGAACACCAGCAACGGCCACCAGATGACCGACAGGCCGAGAATAATCCCCGCGTACCACAGCTTGTCCCCCAGACCGGAATCGATCTGCAGCACCTGGGTGAAGACCGCCAGGAAGAACAGGGTGGCTTTCGGGTTCAGCAGGTTGCACAGGTAGCCTTGCAAAAAGGCGCTCTTCAAGCTGACCCGCTGTTGCGGCAGATTGCTGACGTTCATTTTTCCGCCGCCGCGCGACAGCAGCGCCTGGATGCCGATCCACACCAGATAGACCGCCCCGGCGTATTTCAGCAGGTTGAACAGCCACGGCGTGGTGGTGATCACCACCGCCAGCCCGGCGACGCAGTAGGACATGTGGGTGGCGACGCCGCAGATCACGCCGAAGGCGGTCATCATGGCGGCCAGCCGCGGGTAGCGGGCGGCGTTTTTGATCACCAGGAAAAAATCCGGGCCGGGGGAGAGCATGCCGAGGGCGGCAATGCCGGCGACGAACAACGAAGTTTCAAGCATGGGAGACGTCTCGCGCAAAAGGCAGCAATCTGGCGATAATAACGCCGCTTCCTCTGATGCGCATCAACCCAATGAGGTATTGTTAGGCTCTATGATAATAATTCATCTCCCGCCAGCGACGGAGCACCATGCAGCAGACTACCACTACCGCCACAGACAGGCCGGAACCGCACCGGCAACAACGCGAAATCACCCGACTGTGCATTCAATGCGCGCTGCTGCTGTTGCAGCACGGCGCCGAGAGCACGGTGGTGGAACAGCTGTCGACCCGCCTGGGGCTGGCGCTGGGGATGGACAGCGTGGAAAGCTCGATCTCCGCCAATGCGGTGGTGTTGACCACTCTTAGCCATGGCGCCTGCCTGACCACCACCCGCAAGAACGTCGATCGCGGTATCAATATGCAGGTGGTGACCGAAGTGCAGCATATCGTGATCCTCGCCGAGCATCGCCTGGCGGATGCGCACGACGTGGCGCGCCGCTTTGAAAGGATCCGGCCGCTGCGCTACCCGCGCTGGCTGGTGGTATTGATGGTAGGGCTGTCCTGCGGGTGCTTCAGCATGCTCAACGGCGGCGGCGGCGACGCCTTCCTGGTGACCTTTATCGCCAGCGGCGCGGCGATGCTGGTGCGCCAGATCCTCACCGCCCGCCAGATGAATCCGCTGATCAATTTTTGCCTGACGGCATTTGTCGCGACGTCGATCTCCGGACTGCTGCTGCGCCTGCCGGCGTTTAAAGACACCTCGAGCGTGGCGATGGCCGCCAGCGTGTTGCTGCTGGTGCCGGGCTTCCCGCTGATCAACGCGGTGGCCGACATGTTCAAGGGGCACGTCAATACCGGACTGGCGCGCTGGGCGATGGCCAGCCTGCTGACGCTGGCGACCTGTATCGGCGTGGTGATGGCGATGTCGTTGTGGGATCTGCGGGGGTGGTCATGAATCTGCTGTGGGCATTGTTGCAGGAGATGCTGTTGGCGGCGGTGCCGGCGCTGGGCTTCGCCATGGTGTTTAACGTGCCGTTGCGCGCGCTGCGCTATTGCGCATTGCTCGGGGCTATCGGGCGCGGTTCGCGCATGTTGATGATGCATGCCGGCATGAACATTGAGTGGGCCTCGCTGTTGGCGGCGATCCTGATTGGCATCATCGGCATCTACTGGTCGCGCTGGCTGTTGGCGCATCCGAAGGTGTTCACCGTGGCGGCGGTGATCCCGATGTTCCCCGGCATTTCCGCCTATACCGCGATGATAACTGTGGTGGAGATCTCGCATCTGGGCTACAGCGAAGCCCTGATGGAGACCATGATCACCAACTTCCTCAAGGCCAGTTTCATCGTCGGCGCGTTGTCGATCGGCCTGTCGTTACCGGGCCTGTGGCTATACCGCAAACGCCCCGGCGTGTGAAATTTCCCGGCGGAAGAACGTTGGTTATTAGATATGCTGATAAGAGCTATCTTATATATTCATCTTGCTTGATTAGCCTATCGACGGCACTCAGGCCTTTACGTATAGTGTCACCAATTTTGCTGCCTACACAGGGTTAAACAATGATTATCAGCCTGATCGCTGCCTTGGCGGCGGATCGCGTTATTGGCATGGAAAACGCCATGCCGTGGCACCTGCCGGCGGACCTTGCGTGGTTTAAACGCAACACGTTGAATAAGCCGGTTATTATGGGGCGCAAGACCTTCGAGTCCATCGGCCGCCCGCTGCCGGGCCGCCACAATATCGTTTTGAGCAGCCGCCCGGGCAGCGAAGCCGGGGTGACCTGGGTAACCTCGCTGGATGAGGCGCTGGCCGCCGCGGGCGACGTGGAGGAAGTGATGGTGATCGGCGGTGGGCGTATCTATACCCAGCTGCTGCCGCGCGCCGACCGTCTGTACCTGACGCACATCGACGCCGAAGTCGGCGGCGATACCCACTTCCCGGATTACGAGCCGGACGAGTGGGAAACCACGTTCAGCGAATTCCACGACGCCGACAATCTGAACTCGCACAGCTACTGTTTCGAAATCCTGCAGCGCCGCTGATTTCAGCGCGTTAGCCAACTCTCCCGGGGGCGCAAGCAATTGCGCCCCCGGCCTTTTTGCGCCGGTCATTTGTAACCTTTCCGTCACATTACCTGATTAGTATGAAGCCCAACTCCGAGCGCCACGGCAACTCTGGTGAATCTTGACCGCGGCGCCATAACTAAAAAGGTAACCACGTTATGACCAAGCAAATTGAGCAATTAGACGCCGACCGCCTGATCGATCCCACTCGCCGCAAGCTGCTGCTCGGCAGCGCCGGCGCCGTCGGCCTGGCCGGCTTTCTCGGCGGCGGCATCTGGTCGGTTTCCGCCGAGGCGTTGGCCGAGGATCTGCCGCCGAACACGCTGTTGGGCTTTCAGGGCATCGCCGCATCTACCGCCGACGAGGTGACCATCGCGCCGGGCTACCGCGCGGAGGTGCTGATCTCCTGGGGTGAGCCGCTGGTGGACGGCGCGCCGGCCTTCGATCCGCAGGGCAACAACAGCGCCGCCGATCAGGAAAAACAGTTTGGCGATAACAATGACGGCATGAGCTTCTTCCCTATCGATGACAATCACGGCGTGATGGCCATCAATAACGAATACGTCAACGAGCAGTATCTGTTCGCCCACGGCGGCGCCAAAGCCACCAGCCTGGAAGAGGTGCGCAAGTCACAGGCGGCGCACGGCGTCTCCATTGTGGCGGTCAAGCGTGTCGGCGACGGCCAGCGCTGGGAGGTGGAACGCCCATCGCGCTATAACCGCCGCATCACCGCCAACAGCGAAATGCAGTTCAGCGGCCCGGCCGCCGGGCACCCGCTGCTGCAGACCGCCGCCGATCCGAGCGGCCGCAAGGTGCTGGGCACCTTCGGCAACTGCGCCAACGGCAAGACGCCGTGGGGGACCTATCTGACCTGCGAGGAAAACTTCGACACCTATTTCGGCACCCGTCAGGCCGATTATCGAACCACGCCGGAACAAAAGCGCTACACGCTGAAGGTCAGCGAACCGGAGCGCAACTGGCCGGACTATGACGAGCGCTTCGATGTGGCGAAGAACCCTAACGAATTCAACCGTCACGGCTGGATCGTCGAGATCGATCCGCTGAATCCGAGCTCGACGCCCATCAAGCACACCGCGCTCGGCCGCTTCAAGCATGAAAACGCGGCGGTGACCGTGGCCAAAGACGGCCGTCTGGTGGTGTACATGGGCGACGACGAGCGCGGCGAACATATCTATAAGTACGTTTCCAAAGGCGTGGTCGACGCCGCCAATCCGGCCAACAATCGCACGCTGCTGGACGAGGGAACGCTGTACGTGGCGCAGTTCGACGGCGATGAGGCCGGCACGCCGCTGAAGGGCAAAGGGCGCTGGATTGCGCTTGAGTTTGGCAAGAATGGCCTGACGCCGGAGAACGGTTTCCGCGACGAGGCCGAAGTGCTGATCTTCGCCCGCAAGGCGGCGCAGCAGGTCGGCGCCACCAAAATGGATCGCCCGGAGTGGATCGCGGTGAACCCGCATGACGGCCGCGCATACTGTACGCTGACCAACAACAGCAAGCGCGGTGAGGAAGGGATGCCGCTGAACGCCGCCAACCCGCGACCGAACAATATCTATGGCCAGATCATTCGCTGGGACGAAGGCGGCGACGCCACCGCCGATGTCTTCGCCTGGGACATCTATGCGCTGTGCGGCAACCCGATCGCCCACCCCGAAGGCGTCAACCGCGGCACGCCGAATATCACGGCGGAGAACACCTTCAACAGCCCGGACGGGTTGGGCTTTGATCGCGCCGGCCGTCTGTGGATCCTCACCGACGGCAAGTACAGCAACAAGGGCGATTACGTCGGGCAGGGCAACAACCAGATGCTGGTGGGCGATCCGGTCAGCGGCGAGATCCGCCGTTTCATGGTGGGGCCGAAGTCCTGCGAATTGACCGGCATCACTTTCACCCCGGACTACAAGACGATTTTCGTCAACGTACAACATCCGGGAGAAGAGGGCGATTCGCACTTCCCGAACAACAGCCCGCGCCCGCGTTCATCGGTGTTGATGATCACGCGTGAAGATGGCGGAGTGATTGGGGCGTAAGACGGCAATACCGAACAAAGGCGGCCGCCGGGCCGCCTTTATCGTTTCAGGATGCGGCTAATCTGCCGGCGTGACCAGGCGCCTCGCCCCGATTGGCGGGCTGCGTGAAGTAACGGCGGTCTTCCCAGCGCAGCATCGTCAAGTCGCCGCCCCAGCAGCAGCCGGTATCCAGCCCGATCACGCCTTCCGGCGTGCCCTTGCCTTCGAGCGAGGCCCAGTGGCCGAAGATGATGGTGTATTCGGGGTCGACCAGGCGCGGCAGTTCGAACCACGGCTTCAGCGGCGCCGGCGCGCTGCCCGGCGCATCTTTGCAGATCATGTCGAGCTGGCCGTTGGGGAAGCAGTAGCGCATGCGCGTTAGCGCATTGGTGCTGAAACGCAGGCGCGCCAGGCCGCTCAGCTCCGGCGCCCAGTTGTTCGGCATGTCGCCGTACATGGCGTCGAGGAACAGCGGGTAGCTGTCGCTGCTCAATACCGCTTCCACTTCGCGCGCGCACATTTTCGCGGTGTCGATATCCCACTGCGGAGTGATGCCGGCGTGCGCCATCACCAGCTTTTGCTCATCGTCCACCTGCAGCACCGGTTGGCGGCGCAGCCAGTTGATCAGCTCGTCGGCGTCAGGCGCCTCCAGCAGCGGGGTGATGCGATCTTTGGGTTTGTTGCGGCTGATGCCGGCGTAAACCGCCAGCAGGTGCAGATCGTGGTTGCCCAGCACCATGCGCACCGCCGGACCGAGCGAGCGCACGTAGCGCAGCACGTCCAGCGAGGCGGGGCCGCGCGCCACCAGATCGCCGGTCAGCCACAGTTGATCGCGCTCGGGATCGAACGCAGCCTGAGCCAGCAGCGACTTCAGTTCATCGAAACAGCCGTGAACGTCGCCGATAAGGTATGTCGACATAATTAATGGATCAGCGTTGGAATGGCTAAGCGAAACACGGGAATAGCGGTGCGGAACGGCTGACCCTGATGGTCAACCATTTCGTAATGGCCTTCCATGGTGCCCAGCGGCGTTTCCAGAATGGCGCCGCTGGTGTACTGAAACTCTCCGCCGGGCGGAATGACGGGCTGTTCGCCGATCACGCCTTCGCCCTGGACTTCGGTTTGGCGGCCGTTGCTGTTGGTGATCAGCCAGTAACGGCCCAGCAGTTGCACGTCGGTCCGCCCCAGATTGCGGATGGTGATGGTATAGGCGAAGACGTAACGCTCTTCTTCAGGGATCGACTGTGATTCCACATAGATGCTCTGAACCTGAATACACACGCGGGGCGAATCAATCATGACAACAACTCCTTATTGCTGCGGCGCCGGATTGGCTGACAGCCAGTTGGCCAGCTTGCAGTACTGCGCCACAGAAATATTTTCTGCTCTGAGCGAAGGATCGACGCCCAGTTCCATCAGCTGTTCCGGCGTGAACAGGTCGCCCAGGCTGTTGCGGATGGTTTTCCGCCGTTGGTTGAACGCCTGCGTGGTGATGCGGCTCAGCATGCGCACGTCGCCCACCGGGTTCGGCAGCACGCTGTGCGGCACCAGACGCACCACGGCGGAATCGACCTTCGGCGGCGGCGCGAACGCGGTCGGCGGCACTTCCAGCACCGGAATGACGTTGCAGTAGTACTGCGCCATCACGGTCAAACGCCCGTAGGCCTTGCTGTTTGGGCCGGCCACCAGACGGTTGACCACCTCTTTTTGCAACATAAAGTGCATGTCGCGGATTGCCTGAGTATAGCTGAAAAGGTGGAACATCAGCGGCGTCGAAATATTGTACGGCAGGTTACCAAATACGCGCAGCGGTTGGCCAGCTTCCTCGGCCAGTTCGGCGAAATTCACCGTCATGGCGTCCTGCTGGTGGATGGTCAGCTTGTCTTTCAACCGCGGGTGGTTCTCCAACCGGGTGGCCAGATCGCGGTCCAGTTCGATCACCGTCATGCGGTCCATGCGTGCGCCGACCGGCTCGGTCAAGGCGCCGAGGCCGGGGCCGATTTCAACCACCGCTTCGCCCGGCTGCGGGTGAATGGCGGAGACAATGCTATCGATGACAAACTGATCGGTTAAAAAGTTTTGTCCAAAGCGTTTGCGGGCAAAGTGCCCTTGGTGGACTCTGTTATTCATTACAATTAATTATCATTTTAATGGCGAGATTCAGGGCCGTTTGGAAACTGCCGACATCGGCGGTGCCGGTGCCGGCCAGTTCCAGAGCGGTACCGTGGTCGACCGAGGTGCGTATGAAAGGCAAACCGAGGGTGATATTCACCGCGCGGCCGAACCCTTGGTATTTTAGCACCGGCAGCCCCTGATCGTGATACATCGCCAGCACCGCATCGGCATCTTGCAGATATTTGGGCTGGAACAGGGTGTCCGCCGGCAGCGGGCCGATCAGATGGATACCGTCAGCGCGCAGCGCGTCGAGCGCCGGGATGATGGTGTCTATCTCTTCGCGCCCCATATGGCCGCCTTCCCCGGCGTGGGGATTCAGACCGCAGACGTAAATGTGCGGCTGGGCGATGCCAAATTTGGTTTTCAGATCGTGATCGAGAATGCGAATGACTTCGAACAGGCTCTGCTGCGTGATGGCGCCCGGCACCGCCAGCAGCGGCAGGTGGGTGGTCGCCAGCGCCACGCGCAGCTCTTCGGTCGCGAGCATCATCACCACGCGATCGCAGCGGCTGCGATCGGCAAAGAATTCGGTATGGCCGATAAACGGCACGCCGGCGTCGTTGATCACGCCTTTGTTCACCGGGCCGGTGATCAGGGCGGCAAACTCGCCGTTCAGGCAACCGTCGCAGGCGCGCGCCAGGGTTTCCACCACGTAGGCGCTGTTGCCTACGTTCAGTTCACCGGCGGTGACCGGCTGAGCGAGCGACACCGGCAGCACGGTCAGCGTGCCGGCGCGTTGCGCCTCGGCCGGTTGCTGCGGTTGGTAGTCACGCAGCGTCAGCGGCAGGCCCAAACGCTTGGCGCGTTCAAGCAGCAGGGCCGGATCGGCGCACACCACCAGCTCAACAGGCCAATCCTGTTGCGCCAGGGCGGCTACCAAATCCGGCCCCACCCCGGCGGGTTCGCCGGGGGTAATGACAACGCGTTTATTGCTGCGCATCGCTGCCATCGAGGATCTTCACGTAAGCCTGGGCGCGCTGTTCCTGCATCCAGGTCTGCGCCTCTTCGGCGAACTTACGGTTGAACAGCATGCGGTAAGCGCGATCTTTCTGCGCGGCGTCGGTTTTATCCACCTGACGGGTATCCAGCAGCTGAATCAGGTGCCAACCGAAGGAAGAGTGGACCGGCGCGCTGATTTCACCTTTGCTCAGCTTCAGCAACGCATCGCGGAAGGCCGGATCGTAGATGTCCGGGGAGGCCCAGCCCAGATCGCCGCCCTGCATGGCGGAACCCGGATCCTGCGACAGCTGTTTGGCTTCGTCGGCGAATTTGGCGCGGCCGCTCTTGATCGCTTCCGCCACGGATTGCAGCTTGGCGCGCGCCTGATCGTCAGTCAGCACCACCGAAGGCTTCAGCAGGATGTGACGGGCGTGCACTTCGGTGACCGACACCGACTGGCTCGCGCCGCGGATGTCGTTCACTTTCAGGATGTGGAAGCCGACGCCGGAACGGATTGGGCCGACGACGTCGCCTTTCTTGGCGCTCACCAGACGTTCAGCGAACAGGGTCGGGATCTCTTGCAGCTTGCCCCAGCCCATGTTGCCGCCTTTCAGCGCCTGAGAATCGGCGGAGTAGGTGATCGCCAGTTTGCCGAAGTCGGCGCCGCTGTTGATCTCACCCACCAGGCGTTTGGCCAGCTCTTCGGCTTTATCGACCTGCTGCTGCGACGGGTTTTCCGGCAGCGGGATCAGGATGTGGCTGATGTTCATTTCGGTGTCGCTGCCGTTCTGCGCGCCCACCTGTTTGGCCAGCGCGTCCACTTCCTGCGGCAGGATGGTGACGCGGCGGCGCACTTCGTTGTTACGCACTTCGGAGATCAGCATCTCTTTGCGGATCTGCGAGCGGTAGGTGTTGTAGTTCAGCCCTTCGTACGACAGGCGGCTGCGCAGCTGATCGACGCTCATGCGGTTCTGCGCGGCGATGTTGGCGATCGCCTTGTCCAGATCGGCATCGGACACGGTGATGCCCATTTTCTTGGCCATCTGCAGCTGGATGTTATCCATGATCAGGCGTTCGATGATCTGATGACGCAGCGTCTTGTCGTCCGGCAGTTGCTGGCCGGCCTGCTGGGCGTTGAGCTTGACTGACTGCAACAGACCGTTGACGTCGCTTTCGAGTACCACGCCGTTATCCACGACGGCGGCGACTTTATCCACTTCTTGGGGTGCTGCGAACGCGGCATTGGCGCAAACCACCAATCCGAGAATAAGCGTTCTCCAGTTCTTCATACATTTCCCATTATGTAATCCGCAAATGCGGGTGAAAGTTCTCGTTTTCAAAGTGTTGCAAAGCGTCAGAATGCGCGCTGATACGGCAGAATGCCGGAGCGCAGCATTTCTGCGGAGCCGAGACTATGATCGCTGCTCAGGCCGCGCAGTTCGACGTTGAACGAAACTCTGTTGTCGTAAACGCTGGTATTGTTGCTGGTGTTCCAGTCGGTGATCTTGCGCTCATAGCCCAGCGTCACCGCCCAGCAGCAGGTGTTGTACTTCAGCCCCACCAGCTGATCGGCGGATTGTTTGGCGCGGGTGTCGTAATAATACGCCCCGACCACCGCCCAACGATCGGCGATCGGCCAGCTACCGGTGATGCCCACCTGCGAGATGCCGTCCTGGAAGGCCGGAACCTGCCGGGTGTTCAGCGCCGTCTGGATATATTCCGGCGTGGCGTAACGGTAGTTCAACTGCACCACGCGCTCGCTGTCCTGGCGGTATTCCACCACGCCGTTGCCCAGCGAGACGCTGTTCAGGCGGGTGTCGTACTGCAGGCCGCCGCGCAGGCCCCAACGATCGTCGATTTTCCAATAGGTATCGCCGGCCCAGGCCACGCTGCCGGTGTCGTCGTTGTTGTCGTAACCGGTCATCCGGTCACCGGTACGGGAACGGCTGAAGTAGTAGATTTGACCCACGGAAGCGTTAAAACGTTCAACCAGCGCGTCATCATAAATACGGGTGGTCACACCGGTAGACACGCGGTTCTGCGAAGCGATGCGATCCAGGCCGCTGTAGGTGCGGTCGCGGAACAGGCCGGAGTAGTCGGTCTGCAGCAGCGTGGTGTCGTAGGTGTAGATGTTGCTCTGGTCGCGGTACGGCACGTACAGGTACTGCACGCGCGGCTCCAGCGTCTGGGTGGCGCCTTCGGCCCAGATCATCGGCCGTTCGAACACCAGCTTGCCGTCAACCTTGAACTGCGGCAGTACGCGGTTGACCGAGTTGTCGAGGTTCGGTGCGTCAGCTGCGCTTACTTGATTACGCATAGCATAGTTGGCGGCGAAACCGTCAGGAATATCCTGCTGGTAGTGGGTCGCCATCACCTTGGCTTCGGTGTTCAGGCTGGCCCAACCGTTGGTCAGCGGCAGGCTCAGCGTCGGTTCCATGTGCAGACGGGTGGCGTCCGGGCTGTACGGGTTGACGCTGGTGAACTTGGCCGCCTGACCGTAGATATGGAAGTCGAACGGGCCGAGGTCGTTCTTGTAGTAGTTCAGATCCAGCTGCGGCTGTACCTTGTAGGTCTGCGACCAAGTACGATCGGTATTGTCGAAGATCTGGAACTGCTTGGAGCTCAGCGTGGCGTTCCAGTTCTCGTTGGCGTAGCCGAGGCTGAATTTCTGCGTGGCGTAGCCGTCGGTGGTGGAACCGTACTTAGAGTCCAGATCGGTGAAGTATTTGTAATCGCTGACCTTGGTGTAATCGACGTTGAAGCGCCACACCTGATCCATGACGCCGTTGTGGTTCCAGTAGAACAGCCAGCGTTTGCTGTCGTCATTGTCTTTGCCGTATTCCTTGTCGTCCGGCAGCCAGTCGAACTCCATCAGGCCGAGGCCCGGCTGCACCAGATAACGGAACTCGGTCTGCCACTGCAGGCCGCGCTTGGACATATAGTGCGGCGTGATGGTGGCGTCGTAGTTCGGCGCGATGTTCCAGTAGTACGGCAACATGAACTCGAAGCCGTTGTTGCTGCCGTACTTGGCGTTCGGGATCAGGAAGCCGGAGCGGCGCTTGTCGCCGACCGGCAGCTGCAGGTACGGGCTGTAGAACACCGGCACGCCGCCGATGCGGAAGCGGGCGTTCCACACTTCCGCCACCTGCTCTTCGCGATCGTGGATCACTTCGGAGCCGACCACGCTCCAGCTGTCGTCGCCCGGCAGACAGGAGGTAAAGGTGCCGTTTTCCAGGATGGTGTAACGGTTGGCGCCGCGCATTTTCATCTTGTCGGCGTCGCCGCGCCCCTGACGGCCGACCATCTGGTAGTCGCCTTCATAGACGTCGGTATCTTTGGTATTCAGGTTCGACCAGGCCTTCGGGCCTTTCAGTTTGATCTGATTGTCGCTGTAGTGCACGTCGCCGGTGGCGGTGACGGTGCGCACCGGTTCCGTCTGGCCAGGGTTTTCCGTCTGGTTCAGCTCGACTTCTTTGGCGGTCAGGGTGCTGTTGCCCTGCTCGATATGCACGTTGCCGGTGAACAGGGCGCTTTTCGGGTAGTCGGCGCGCGAGTCATCGGCATTGATGGTCACCGGCTGGCTGTTCGGATCGCCGCTGACCAAAGGCTTGTCGTAAACGGGAACGCCAAGCATGCATTGCTCGGCCAGATCAGCCAGCGCATGCTGACTGTAGAGTGCCGTCCAAATCATCGTGGCCAGCAGTGTTGGGAAACTTTTTTTCATACGCGGTTTTGGTGTTCCGTCATCAGAGGCGTCGTGTCCGGCAAACGGTCAGAGACTATATTACTCATCTGCGTTGCGCTAGTGCTAAATCCAGCCGTTTACTTGCGTCGTCGTTAGGCGCAAAGATAAATGACAGGTATGATAATCCAAATTCTAGGAAAAATCGCCTGCGCCCTTTCCTGAAGCGAAGGAGAGCGGGCGGCTTTCGGCATGATAATTGAGGAGTATATGCAGTATTGGGGAAAACTGCTCGGCGTCATCGTCGCCATCTGGTCTGGCGCGGGATTCTGGGGTGTAGTTCTGGGGCTGATTATCGGTCATATGATCGATACGGCGCGCAGCAACAAGCGCAGCCGGGGGTTTTTCACCGACCAGCAAACGCGGCAAACGCTGTTTTTCCGCACCACTTTTCAGGTGATGGGCCACCTGACCAAATCCAAGGGACGCGTTACCGAGGCGGATATCCAGATCGCCAGCCTGTTCATGGATCGCCTGCAGCTGCACGGCGAAGCGCGCACCGCGGCGCAGCAGGCGTTCCGCGAGGGCAAACAGAGCCAGTTCCCGCTGCGTGAGACGCTGCAGCAGTTCCGCAGCATCTGTTTCGGTCGCTTCGATTTGATTCGGATGTTTCTGGAAATTCAGATCCAGGCGGCGTTCGCCGACGGCTCGCTGCACCCGAACGAACGTCAGGTGCTGTATGTCATCGCCGAAGAGCTGGGCATTTCGCGCGCGCAGTTCGATCAGTTCCTCAGCATGATGGAGGGCGGGCGTCAGTTCGGCGGCGGTCAGCAGGGCGGGTATTCGCAGGGCGGCTATCAGCAGGCTCAGCGCGGCCCGACGCTCGACGATGCCTGCAAGGTGCTCGGCGTGAGCAGCAGCGACGATGCCGCCACCATCAAACGCGCCTACCGCAAGCTGATGAGCGAACACCATCCGGATAAGCTGGTGGCGAAGGGCTTGCCGCCGCAGATGATGGAAATGGCCAAGCAGAAAGCGCAGGAGATCCAGGCGGCGTACGACCTGATCAAACGCGAGAAAGGCTTCAAATAACGATACCTGTCATACTTCGAGCCGCAGGTGTATTGGCTGCCCGCGCTTACCCCGGTCACGTACTTTTTGTACGCTCCCGGGGCTGCGCTTGGTTGCCGCCTTCCTGCAACTCGAATTATTTAGGGTATCCCTGAGCGGTGGGCTCAGAAATCCGGCTCGGCGCGAAAGTGCATCGGCGTCTGGAAGGCGGGGTGGGTGATGCGCAGCTCTTGCGCATGCAGCTGTAGCCGTGGCGCCATCGCCTTAGCCTCCGGCGGGGCGTAGAAACCGTCGCCGAGGATCGGATGCCCCAGCGCCAGCATGTGCACCCGCAGCTGATGCGAGCGGCCGGTGATCGGCGTCAGCTTCACGCGCGTGCTGCCGTCGGCGTCGCGCGACAGCACCTGATATTCCGTTTGCGCCGCTTTGCCGGTGTCAAAACACACCTTTTGCAGCGGCCGGTTCGGCCAATCGCAGATCAGCGGCAAATCCACCAGTCCTTCGTCATGTTCCATATGCCCCCAAACGCGGGCGATATAGGATTTCTTCGGCTCGCGTTCGCGGAATTGACGCTTCAGCTCACGTTCGGCGGCCTTGTTGAGCGCCACCACGATCACCCCGCTGGTGGCCATGTCCAGCCGGTGCACCGATTCGGCGGCCGGATGATCGGCCTGAATGCGGGTCATCAGGCTGTCTTTATTCTCCGGCGCGCGGCCGGGCACCGACAGCAAGCCGCTGGGCTTGTTGACCACCATGATGTGTTCATCCTGATACAGGATGTGCAGCGGGTCCTGCGGGGGATTGTAGGGTTCCATCTTGGCTCCGCGAAAAGGGCCGAACGGGGAGACGGTGGCCTCCCCATGTCGCGCCGGTTACTGGTGGGTGACCACCACCAGACGAATGGCGTCCAGGCGCCAGCCGGCTTCATTGAGGTTGGCCAGCACCTGACGGCGGTTGAACTCCAGCGCTTCGACTTCGTCGTCGCGGATGTTCGGGTTGACCGCCTTCAGCGCTTCCAGACGCGCCAGCTCGGCGCTCAGCTTGTCGTCCGCTTCTTGCTTCGCCTGTTCGATCAGCGTGCGCGCCTGCGCTTCCACCAGGTTTTCCGCCTGCTGCAGCATGGCGTGCACGTCTTGCTGCACGGCGTTGACCAGCTTGCTGGAGGTGTGGCGGTTGACCGCGTTCAACTGGCGGTTGAAGCTTTCGAACTCGACCTGCGCCGCCAGGTTGGTGCCCTTGCGATCCATCAGCATGCGGATCGGCGTCGGCGGCAGGAAGCGGGTCAGCTGCAGGTGTTTCGGCGCCTGGGCTTCCACCACGTACACCAGCTCAACCAGCAGGGTGCCGACCGGCAACGCTTTGTTTTTCAACAGGGACACCGCGCAGCTGCCGGTATCGCCGGACAGGATCAGATCCAGGCCGTTGCGGATGATCGGGTGTTCCCAACTGACGAACTGCGCGTCTTCACGTGACAGCGCCCGATCGCGATCGAAGGTGACGGTGCAGCCGTCCTGCGGCAGGCCCGGGAAGTCCGGCACCAGCATATGGTCGGACGGCGTCAGCACGATCAGGTTGTCGCTGCGGTCTTCCTGATTGATGCCGACGATGTCGAACAGGTTGAGCGCGAAGCCCACCAGGTTGACGTCGTTATCCTGCTCGGCGATGGCGGCGGCCAGCGCTTGGGCTTTGTCGCCGCCGTTGGAGTGCATCTCCAGCAGGCGGTCGCGGCCCTGTTCCAGCTGCGCTTTCAACTGGTCATGCTGCTGGCGGCAGGCGTGGATGAATTCGTCGAAGCCTTCTTGTTCAGTCGGCGCGGCCAGATAGCCGATCAACTGCTCGTAGCAGCTGTCGTAGATGGTGCGGCCGGTTGGGCAGGTGTGTTCGAAGGCATCCAGCCCCTCGTGGAACCAGCGGCCCAGCACCGCCTGTGCGGTGTGCTCCAGGTAAGGCACCATGATCTGGATATCGTGCATCTGGCCGATACGGTCCAGACGGCCGATACGCTGCTCCAGCAGATCCGGGTTGAACGGCAAATCGAACATCACCAGCTGGCTGGCGAACTGGAAGTTGCGGCCTTCGGAACCGATTTCGGAACACAGCAGCACCTGCGCGCCTTCCTCTTCGGAGGCGAAGTAGGCGGCGGCGCGGTCGCGCTCGATGATCGACAGCCCTTCGTGGAACACCGCGGCGCGGATCGCTTCACGCTCGCGCAGCACCTGCTCCAGCTGCAGCGCAGTATCGGCCTTGGCGCAGATCACCAGCACCTTTTCGTTGCGGTTGGCCAGCAGGTAATCCAGCAGCCACTCGACGCGCGGGTCGAAGTTCCACCAGGTGGCGTTTTCGCCCTCGAATTCCTGATAGATCTGCTCCGGGTACAGCATGTCGCGCGCGCGCGCTTCGACGGATTTCTTGGCGCCCATGATGCCGGACACTTTGATCGCGGTCTGATATTGGGTTGGCAACGGCAGCTTGATCTGGTGCAGGTTGCGGTGCGGGAAGCCCTTCACGCCGTTACGGGTGTTGCGGAACAGCACGCGGCTGGTGCCGTGGCGATCCATCAGCATGGCCACCAGCTCCTGACGCGCCTGCTCGGCGTTGTCGCCTTCGCTGTTGGCGGCCTTGAGCAGCGGTTCGATGTCCTGTTCGTCGATCAGCTCGCCCAGCAGGTTAAGCTTGTCGTCAGCCAGGCGTTCACCGCTCAGCAGCAGGGTGACGGCGTCGGCCACCGGACGGTATTTCTGCTGCTCGGCGACGAACTCGCCGTAGTCGTGGAAACGGTTCGGATCGAGCAGGCGCAGGCGCGCAAAGTGGCTCTGTTGGCCCAACTGTTCCGGGGTGGCGGTCAGCAGCAGTACGCCGGGGATATGCTCGGCCAACTGTTCGATCACCTGATATTCGCGGCTCGGCGCTTCTTCGCTCCAGGCCAGGTGGTGCGCTTCATCGACCACCAGCAGATCCCACTGGGCGTCCGCCAGCTCTTCCAGGCGCTGCTTGTTGCGGCGCACGAAGTCCAGCGAGCAGATCACCAGCTGTTCGGTCTCGAACGGGTTGCTGCTGTCGAGCTTGGCTTCGGCGTAGCGGCTGTCGTCGAACAGCGAGAAATAGAGGTTGAAGCGGCGCATCATCTCT
>NZ_JVEL01000411.1:17858-49501 GCF_001076875.1 Serratia sp. 506_PEND | reverse complement strand
AAGTCAGTTGCTCTACCTACTGAGCTAAGCCGGCTGAATTTGGCGGAAGGACAGAGATTCGAACTCTGGGAGCTGTTACACTCGACGGTTTTCAAGACCGTTGCCTTAAACCACTCGGCCATCCTTCCAATGGGCGCTGATATTAGCGATACCGTTATGAAATGTCTATCATTTTGATGCAAAAAAATGGCATGGGCGGTGCGGTTGCCTAAACTTCAAGCCTTAAACGCTTAAAAAATGAAAAGCCCCGCGAAAGCGAGGCTTTTATGTTCGGCTGAAACGCGTTTACTTCGGCTGCGAATCGTAGTCGGAACAGGTTTGATAGCCCTTGTTCATGACATGGCCCGTGTCGTTGTAGCTGACAAAGTACGTTTGCACTTTGCCATCGCGCGGCGCGACCGCATAAGTATCGCAAGTGCCTTGCGCATGAATCAGCGTGGCGGACGTCGACGGCGGACCGGCAATCGCCCGCACCTGCTGCTTGGTCATCCCTACTTTGACATCGCTGACCACCGGCTCATTGACATAACTGGTTGCACGGTCATAGGCGGTGCAGCCGGCAAGAATGGAAAATACCGCCGCAGTACCGACGGCCAAAACCAACTTCTTCGTCATAGCTTGTCCTCTTGGAGTACGTTTGTTGTCCCCTAAGTCTAGAAGCGGAAAGGCTTTTCTACAAATTCCCGTTTGTCGATCGGTGCGCTTTTTCTCGCGATCGGCCGGCGCGGGCACGACATCGGATTCAAAAGCCGAAATCGCTCAGCGACGGGACATCGTCCGGGCGCCGACCGAGTGGCCAATGAAAACGCCGATCCTGTTCGCGAATCGGCATGTCGTTGATGCAGGCATGGCGGTTAATCATCAGCCCCTCCTGATTGAACTCCCAGTTTTCATTGCCGAAGCTGCGATACCAGTTGCCGGAATCGTCGCGCCACTCATAGGCGAAACGCACCGCGATGCGCGCGCCGTCAAACGCCCACAGTTCCTTAATCAGCCGATACTCCAGCTCTTTCGCCCACTTGCGTTGCAAAAATGCGACCACCGCCGCGCGGCCGTCGACAAATTCCGCGCGGTTACGCCAGTGGGTATCGAGGGAATACACCTGCGACACCCGCTCAGGATCGCGGCTGTTCCAGGCATCCTCCGCCAGCCGCACCTTCTCGATAGCGGATTCGCGGGTAAAAGGCGGCAATGGGGGTTTAATGCTCATGCTTATCTCCTGAGTGAAGGCATGTAGACAATTCTGTCTACATCATTACGCTAGCGCATGTAGACAGAGCTGTCTACAATCACTCGAAAATAGCTTGGAGAAAATGATGACCGTCGATCGCAATACCTTACCCGCCCGCCAGCGCATCCTGCTGACGGCTCACGATCTGTTTTATCAGGAAGGGATCCGCGCCACCGGCATCGATCGCATCATCAAAGAATCAGGCGTCACTAAGGTGACGTTTTACCGCCACTTTCCCAGCAAGAACGATTTGATTACGGCGTTTTTGGCCTATCGCCACCAGCAGTGGCTCACCTGGTTCAGCACAGCGCTGGATCGCCATGTGGCACAAACCGGCGGGTTGCTGCCGGCGCTGGCGCCCTGCCTGGCGGAATGGTTCGACGATCCGCGCTTTCGCGGCTGCGCGTTTATCAATACGGCGGTAGAAATCGCCGACCTGCTGCCGGAAAGCCTGCAAATCGCCGGCCGGCATAAGCGGCAAATGGCGGATGAACTGGCGCGTCACCTGCCCGCCGGCCCACAGCGGGAACAGCAGGCGGCAATGCTGGCGATGCTGATCGACGGCGCCATCGTCAGAGTGCAGATAGAGCGGCAACCGCAGGCCGCGCTGCAGGTGCTGAATGCCGCGTTGAACATGTTGGCGCAAGGCGGGTTCGATCAGTAATTGGCCCAAATGCCCGGCGTCACCAGTTCCAACAGGTGGGCGTCGGGATCGCGAAAATAAATGCTCTCCCCGCCGTGTTCCCAGCGCATCCGCCCCTCAATCTCCACGCCGTTGTCCACCAGATGCCGTTCCCAATGCGGCAGTTGCTCTTTCGTCACCGCCAGCCCGATATGCGCCGGCCCCACGCCATCGTGCGCAGGAATAAACCCGGTCGGATAGTGCGCCCCGCGCAGCGAATCACCTTCGAGAAACAGCAACAGTACGCTCCGATCGCCGACGTTGTAGGCGCGAAACCGTTCGTTGGCGGCCATCGTCGGCAGCTTCAGCACCTCCCGGTAAAAAGCGGCCGCGCGTTCAATATCGCTGACGTACAGCACCGTTTCGATCACCTTGTCGATCTTGAGTTCCATATCACCTCCGCTCTGTTTTCCGTTCTGACAGCGTAGGTCGAACAGAGGCTATCCGAAGCGCTTCCCGAGCCGATAACGGATCAATCCGTGCTTTTTACCAGCAAAAAAAACGCGGCCCAAAGGCCGCGTTGTGTCATTCACACGCTGATGCTTAGAACTGGTAAACCAGGCCCACGGCAACCACGTTGTCGGTGTTGATGCCGGCAGCGTCGGTGAAATCGTTGTTGTCCACCAGGTTGATTTTGTAATCAACATAGGTGGACATGTTTTTGTTGAAGAAGTAGGTCGCACCCAGATCGACGAATTTGACCAGATCTTGATCGCCGTAGTCCTTGCCGTTGCCGGCGCGGCCCAGGTCCTTACCTTTGGTTTGGTTATAGCCGACGAACGGACGCAGACCGAAGTCGAACTGGTAGTGCGCATAGGCTTCGAAGCTCTGCGCCTTGTTGGCGTAGCCGTAAACGCTGCTGTCGGAGCTACCGAAACGCGCCGCGTTGTAGGACTGGGTGAACATCACCGCCAGGTAGACGTCGTTGGCGTCATATTTCAGACCGCCGGAGTAGCCTTCGGCCTTGTCGCCGCGGCCCATAATATTGCGGTACGCGCCGGCGCCGTTCTGCTCGCTGGTGCGGCGAGAGTTAAAGAAGGCGCCCGCCGCGCTGATGCCGTAGCCCATGTCATAGCTCATGGACATGCCGTAGCCTTCGCCGTTTTGACCCAGAACGTCACGACCGTTGTTGGTCTCTTCGCCGTTGCCGTTTTTACCCTGGTACTGCAGGGCGAAGTTCAGGCCGTCAACCAGACCAAAGAAGTCGTTGTTACGGTAGGTCGCCAGGCCGCTGGAACGCTGGAACATGAACTGGTCGGCGCCGTAGGTCATACCGTCGAACTCAGGCTGCAAGTCGGTATACGCCGCGACGTCGTACAGCACGCCGGTGTTACGGCCGTAGTCGAAGGAGCCGTAGTCGCCGAATTTCAGACCGGCGAAGCCGTAACGGGTGAAGTTCTTGTTGTCTTGGCTTTCAGCGTGGTTCAGGTTCGCCTGATATTCCCACTGGCCGTAACCGGTCAGCTGATCGCTGATTTGCGTTTCGCCGCGCAAGCCAAAACGCATATAAGACTGATCGCCGTCCACGCCGTTGTCGCTGGAGAAATAGTGAAGACCGTCGACTTTACCGTACAAATCCAGTTTATTACCGTCTTTGTTGTAGATTTCCGCCGCGCCTGCTGTGCCTGCAACCAGCAGTGCGGGTACCATCAGAGAGAGTACTCGAAGTTTCATCGTTATTATCCTCGTTAATTATGTCGAGCTACGGCCACTGCCCTTTTCGAGCATTATTAGCACGACTGTGCATTACCATTCTGGTAACAAGGGTTATATTAATCCAGAAAGAAAATGATACCAAGTATCCGATAGTGTTTCATTGTAATTAATAAAGGTTTCAAAATGTAAATACGCGCGAACTTTCACAAAACATTACAGACAAACAAAATAAAGCACTTAAAGACAAAGAATAGATTAATTGATAAAAAATCATGTAGTTATACATATCTTTAAGAAAAAAAAGCCAACCATACAATTGAGCCAGACAATAAGCACATTGTGCCAAAACGCGAACCACGCGCAGCCGCTATAATCACCTCGCTATCATCATTATTTTCATTATTACCTTCATTATCCGAAGATAATTTCTGCATTCCTTTAACCGGCTTCTGGCCGGTTTTTTATTTTCCTCCATACTCTCCTCACAATTTCAGCACGTACAAATAGCACGCAAATAAATAACCTAATGATATAGTTTCATTAATTTACTTTCGCACTAATTGCTAATCTTTTCCCTTATTTTAGTCTACAAATTGAACTTGCTTTTCATTTCGTGCTTTATCGCATCAATTATTTCCCGCCGCAGGCACCATTAGCCGCAGAGTTTCAGTTCTGGTAATCTGAAAAAAGCCCACCTTCAGCGAGTAAAATTCATGATGCCCTTTCAACCCGACGTGCTGTGGCGGCGGCTGCAAAGTTCCCCCTTCCGCGCTCGCTTCCGTTTAAATGCCAAAGACCAGACTTATCTCGAGGGCAAGGGACTGCCGCTGATCCTCAGCCATGCCCGCGATTTTATCGACCGCCGCCTGGCCGCCGCCCATCCTAAAAACGACGGCAAGCAAACCCCGATGCGTGGCCACCCGGTGTTCGTCGCCCAGCATGCCACTGCCACCTGCTGCCGCGGCTGTCTGGAAAAGTGGCACGACATAGCGCAGGGCGTCGCGCTGGACGAGCAGCAAAAGGACTATATTGTTCAGGTTATCGCGCTGTGGCTGGTACGCAGAGGCGGTGCCGGGGATGTGTCAGGCACGAATATTTTCGACCCGGATCGCGGATTGTGATAAAAACTGTCAGTAACTTTCACCATTCTTTTGACCCAAGATCCTGACGCTTACATGACAGCCACCTTGTGCAATGAACAGCAAACGCCCGGCGTTCCTCAACAGATCGCCACCCGTCTGGCCTTTTTCGTCGCCGGTCTCGGCATGGCCGCCTGGGCGCCGCTGGTCCCCTTCGCCAAAGCGCGCATCGGTATCGATGACGGCTCGCTCGGCCTGTTGCTGCTCTGTATCGGCGCCGGCTCCATGCTGGCGATGCCGCTGACCGGTTTCCTGACCGGCAAACTGGGTTGCCGTGCGGTGATCCTGATGGCCGGGCTGGGGTTGTGCATCGATCTGCCGCTGTTGGCGCTAATGGATTCCCTCGGCGGCATGGCCGCGGCGCTGCTGCTGTTCGGTGCGGCGATCGGCATGATCGACGTAGCGATGAACGTGCAGGCGGTGATCGTCGAACGCGCCAGCGGCAAGGCGATGATGTCCGGGTTTCACGGTTTCTTCAGCATCGGCGGCATTGCCGGCGCCGGCGGCGTCAGCGCGCTGCTGTGGCTGGGGCTGACGCCGCTGCAATCCACCCTGCTCACCGTGCTGGCGGTAATCGCGCTGCTGACGCTGGCCAGCCGCCATCTGCTGCGTGAGAGCGGCGCCGATGACGGCGGGCCGATGTTCGTCTTGCCGCGCGGCTGGGTGATGTTCATCGGCATTCTGTGCTTTATCATGTTTCTGGCGGAAGGATCGATGCTCGACTGGAGCGCGCTGTTTCTCACCACATTGCGCGGCGTCGAACACAGTCAGGCCGGTCTGGGCTATGCGCTGTTTTCCATCACCATGACGCTCGGCCGGCTCAATGGCGATCGGGTGGTGAACTCGCTGGGCCGCTACCGGGTGCTGCTGCTGGGCAGCCTGTGCGCCGCTCTCGGCCTGAGCCTGGCCATCGCCTTCAATCACGCGACCGTTTCGCTGGTCGGTTTCATGCTGGTCGGGCTGGGCGCCTCGAACGTCGTACCGATCCTGTTCAGCGCCGCAGGCAACCAGCGCGACATGCCGGCCAATTTGGCGATCGCCTCCGTCACTACCGTCGGCTATGCCGGTATTCTGGCCGGCCCGGCGTTGATCGGCTTCATCGCTCAGTTTTCCAGCCTGACGGCGGCCTTCGCTTGCGTAGCCGTTCTGCTGTTGGCGGTGGCCGCCAGCGCCAGGGCCGTCACTCGCTGATTCAGGAATGCGCAGCCACTATGCAAAATAAACAATTGACCATAAGCTCCAGCAACATTACCCGCTGCTTCCTGCTGTTTATCGTGCTGCTGACGATCGGCATCGGCCTGTATGGCTACAACTATACCAACGCCTGGCTGGCGGAAAAGAAGTACACGCTGAACAGCATCGCCGGTTCGCTGCAAAAGCGTATCGATGCCTACCGCTATATGACCTATCAGGTCTATGACAAATTCGGCAATGCGCCGGCGCAGAATGTCGATCCCGGTTTGCAGGAAACCCGCCTGCGGCCCGATGTCTATTATGTCGAGAAACCGCACAAGAAAACCGACGCGGTGATCTTCGGCAGCCATGACGAAAACACGCTGGCGATGATCGCCAATATCTCGGACTACCTGGACACCCGCTGGGGCGCCAAGACCGAGAACTACGCCATGTATTACCTCAATGGTCAGGACAATAGCCTCAGCCTGATCACCACCCAGCCGCTCAAAGAGCTGGCTTCGCGCTTTCGGGAAAGCTACCTGACCACCTCGGCGGACGAACGCCGCGCCGAGATGCTGCAACAGGCCAATATGCTCGACGAACGCGAGAGCTTTTCCGACCTGCGCAAGCAGCGCTTCCAGAACGCCTATTCGTTCTCGATTCGCACCACGTTCAATCAGCCGGGGCATCTGGCGACGGTGATCGCCTTCGATTTGCCAATCAACGACATCATTCCGGCCAATCTGGCCCGCGCCAATTTCCTGCTGCTGCCGGACGATGTCGATCTCGACGATAGCGCCATCCCGGCGGACACCGTCCTCGGTACCCATGCGACGATGAGCGGTGGCTGGGTGGAGTTCAGCGCCGCTCTGCCCAATGCGCCGCTGAAGGTGGTGTATCGCGTTTCGGCCATCAATCTGGCCATCGATCTGCTGCGCAACAACATCTGGCTGATCGCAGTCAACTTGCTGCTGCTGGCGCTGTCGATGCTGAGCATCTACTTTATCCGCCGCCAGTACATTCGCCCGAGCGAAAACATGGCGGTAGAGCTGGAGGCCGAGCGCGCGCTGAATCAGGAGATCATCTCCAGCCTGCCCTCCGGCCTGCTGGTCTACAGCTTCGCCAACAATACGGTGATCGCCAGCAACAAAATCGCCGAGCACCTGCTGCCGCACCTCAGCCTGCAAAAGATCGCCCATATGGCCGAACAGCATCACGGGGTGATCCAGGCGACGGTCAACAACGAGGTGTATGAAATCCGCATTTTCCGCAGCCAGCTGTCGCCGGACACCTACCTGTTCCTGATGCACGATCAGGATAAAGAGGTGATGGTGAACAAGCGGCTGCAGCAGGCGCGGCGCGAATACGACAAAAACGTTCAGGCGCGCAAGCTGATGCTGCACAATCTTGGCATCGAGCTGAATCAGCCGGTACGCAAAATGCACGATCTGGTCGACCGTCTGCACAGCCGACCGGATGAGGAACAACAGCAAGCTCTGCTGGGCCAGCTGACGGCGGCGTCGGCTTCGGTGCTGGAGTTGATCGATAACATCACCCTGCTGACCCGGCTGGAAACCCAGGACTGGCAACCCACGCGCGAGCCGTTCAACCCGACGGCGATGATCGATGAGTTGCTGCTGGAGGCCCTGCCTGCCCTTAATCAGAAGGGGCTGGCGCTGTTCAAGCATTTCCAGCTGGACGTCGAGCAGAACTATATCGGCGACGCCAACGCGCTGCGCAAGGTGATCTCGCTGCTGGTGCATTACGCCATTATCACCACCGCCTGCGGCAAGGTTTCTCTGGTTATCGACCATGAGCCCGAGCACCCTGACCGCCTGATTTTCCAAATCAACGACACCGGCTCCGGCATCTCCAACGAAGAGATCAGCAACCTTAACTACCCGTTCCTCAGCCAGACGCTGGTGGATCGCTTCAACCACGGTTCCGGCCTCACGTTCTTCCTGTGCAATCAGCTGTGCAAGAAGCTTAACGGCCAGTTGGACATTCGCAGCAAGGTGGATATCGGCACTCGCTACACCATTCGCGTCGCCATGGAGATGGAGAAAAAAGAGCCGCAGGAGCAGGAAAAGCTGCTCGACGGCGTCACCGCCTTGCTGGACGTTACGTCGGATGAAGTGCGCGGCATCGTGACTCGTCTGCTGCAGGCCTACGGCGCCGACTGCCTCGTCGCCGAAGATCGCGCGGTCAACCGCGATTATGACGTGCTGCTGACCGATAACCCGCAGCGCGCCGATGATTACACCCTGTTGCTGGCGACCGATGAACCGGGCTGGCAAGCGCTGGATAAACGCTACATTCGGGTGAACTATAATCTGAACGGCGCTTTAATCGACGCCGTGCTGATGCTGATCGAACAGCAAATGGCCGCGCTGGAACAGGAAGAAAGCCCGCTTTCATTGAGCTCAGAAGATATCCAACTCTATGAAAAACAATTGAAATCAAGTGATTACTATGGGCTGTTTGTCGATACAGTACCCGACGATGTCAAAAAACTGTATACTGAGGCGGGCAGCAGTGATTTCAATGCGCTGTCACAAACCGCACACCGCCTGAAAGGCGTGTTTGCCATGTTAAATCTGCTTCCCGGCAAGCAGCTGTGCGAATCGTTAGAACAGCGCATCGCAGAAGGTGATGCGCCCGAGATCGAGAATAACATCAGTCAGATTGATTTTTTCGTCAGCAGACTGCTGAAGCAAGGTAGCCAACAACATGAATAACCTGAACGTAATTATTGCTGATGACCATCCTATCGTACTGTTTGGCATCCGGAAGTCACTTGAGCAAATTGAATGGGTGAATGTCGTTGGGGAGTTCGAAGACTCAACCGCACTGATCAACAATCTGTCCAAGCTGGACGCCAACGTGCTGATCACCGATCTGTCGATGCCGGGTGACAAGTATGGCGACGGCATCACGCTGATTAAATACATCAAGCGCCACTATCCGCAGTTGTCGATCATCGTGCTGACCATGAACAACAACCCGGCGATCCTGAGCGCGGTATTGGATCTGGATATCGAAGGCATCGTGCTGAAACAAGGCGCGCCGACCGATCTGCCGAAGGCGCTGGCCGCCCTGCAAAAAGGCAAGAAGTTCACGCCGGAAAGCGTCTCCAAACTGCTGGAGAAGATCAGCGCCAGCGGCTATGGCGACAAACGCCTGTCGCCGAAAGAGAGCGAAGTGCTGCGTCTGTTCGCCGAAGGTTTCCTGGTGACCGAAATCGCCAAGAAACTCAACCGCAGCATCAAAACCATCAGCAGCCAGAAGAAATCGGCGATGATGAAGCTGGGCGTCGAAAACGACATTGCCCTGCTCAACTACCTCTCGTCCGTCAGCATGACGCCGTTGGACAAAGACTAAAGCCCGCCTCACGGCAGGTTAACGCCAAACAGGCACGGCATCCGCCGTGCCTGTTTGCTTTTCAGACCTCGCTGCGGTTGTAGCGTACCCGTTGGCTGTAATATGCCAGCGTCTGCTCCAGCGTCTCCAGCGTGACCGGCTTCGACAGGCAATTATCCATGCCCGCCTCGAGGCAGCGCTGTTTCTCTTCCGCCAACGCGTTCGCCGTCACGCCAATCACCGGCGCACTGAACTGCATCTGCCGCAGGGTCTGCGTCAGACGATAGCCGTCCATGTTCGGCATATTGACGTCGGTCAGCACAATATCGACGTGGTGCTGTTTCAGCACGCCGAGCGCGTCGACGCCATCATTGGCGGTCACCACCTGATACCCCAGCGACCCCAGCTGATCGGAAAGCAGGCGACGGTTGATCGGATGATCGTCAACCACCAGCAGATAAATATCGCCGTTGTCCGCCGCACTGGCCTTGGCGGGCACCGGCAGTTGCACCAGCGCCTCTGCCGCGCCGTGGCCGACGCCGAACAACCGGTTGATTAAGGTCAGCGTTTCACGCGGCGTAGAGGTGCTGTGCATCCAATAGCCCGGCCGGGTTTCCTGCGATGGACCGATATGTTCGGTGGAGAATTGGATCTGAGCCAGCAGCGGCGTGTTCATCATCAGCGGGTAATCGCTGAGCATCACCTCGCCGGCGGCGGTATCCTGCCCGTCATAGCGCTGGATATCGGCGCCGTAGCCGCCCAGAATCGCCATCAGGTAACTTTCCAGGCGCTGATTGCGGATATCCAGCCACAGCCGCCGGCCCTGCCAGGTATCGCTGGCCTGCGGGATCGGGAACTGGGCGTTAAACAATGGAATGCGAATGCTGAACAAGCTGCCCAGCCCCGGTTCGGACTCGACGGAGACGTCGCCGTCCATCAGGTTGACCAACTTCTCGCAGATCGCCAGCCCCAAGCCGGTTCCCTGGAAGTGGCGCTGCACGCCGGTCCCCACCTGGAAGAACGGATCGAACAGGCGCGAGATTTCCTTCTCCGGGATGCCGACGCCGGTATCGCGCACGCTGAACTCCAGGTAGCTGCCGCGGGTGCAGACCTGCAGCACGATACAGCCGGTATCGGTGAACTTGATGGCGTTGTTCACCAGGTTGGAGAGCACCTGCTGCAGCCGCACCGGATCGCCGAAAATGCGCTCCGGCACGTTCTGTTCGATAAAGCAGTACAGCCCCAGACGTTTCTTCACCACCAGCGGCAAATAGTTGCCGGCGATATGGGTGATCACCTCCAGGCAGGAGAACTCGCGCGGTTCGATCTTCAGCTGTTCGGACTCGATTTTGGAGAAATCGAGAATATCGCTGATGATTTTCAGCAGCAGGCCGGAAGAGTTATTCATCGCGTTGACCAGCCGATCGACCCCTTGCGGCAGCGCCTTGGTCTGCAGCAAATCGAGATTGCCGATAATGCCGTACAGCGGCGTGCGCAACTCATGGCTGACGGTGGCCAGGAACATCGATTTGGACTGGCTGGCCTGCTCCGCCGCCGCCGCCATCTCCTGCAGCGACTCTTCCATCTTCACGCGCGCGCTGACGTCCACCAGCACGCAGATCGCCACCTCTTCGTTACGGTAGCGCGAGTGGACAAAGCTGATCTGCAGGTTGTTGTTGTTGCTGGTCATCACATCGACGAAATTCGCCTGCTGTTCGCAAATGATGCGCGTAATGCGATCGCGATCTTCGTGGGTCAACAGGTTGATGTAGTTATGCGCCAGTTCGTTACTCAGGATATTGGTGCCGTCGCTGATACGCAGGATGCAGATGCCCACCGGCGCCGAGGCGACAATCTTGCGGTTGAACTGCTCGTGTTCTTCCAGACGGAAGGCGTTCTCCTCCGCCGGCAAGAACATCTTGCGCTCAAACAGCCAGGCCAGCGTGAACAGCACGATAGCCGATAACAGGTTCAGCAACAGCGCGTTGAGGATCAGCATCTTGAAGCGTTCCACCACGCTTTTCACCGGCAGCGCATAAACGATGCTCAGCGATGAAGGCGGCAACGCTTTCTTCAGGATCAGGTCGCGGTAATTGTCGACATAACCGAAGTAAGCATGCTCTTCGGGGTAGCTGTTGAGCGCAGCGGCATAGCGATCGCCGTCCGCCAGACGCAGCACCGGCTCGTTGTTCTCATCCAACAGCGTGACGCCGATCGGCAGGCTGCCGGCGGTGACGAAATCTTCCAGCCGGACGGTTTGCTCGATGCCCAGCAGCGCCTCCAGCTTATTACCGATATAGAGAGGGGTCAGCACATACAGATAACCGATATCGGGCCGCTGCGCGCTGGGGCTGATCCAATACAGGTTGTTGTCTTTGTCCAGATTCTTGGCGTTGCGGTATTTCAGAATGCGCTCATGCAGGGACTTCAGCACGTTTTCCCGATTGGCGCTCGCGTTGCCGCCGCCGAATTCCGCCATACACAGGCTGTCGCCGCCGATGAAGAACACCCGGTTAAGATCGTAGGCCGCCACGAAGTTCTCTTTCCAATACTGGATCAGGCCGCTCAGCGAATCGAGCGAACTGCGGTAGGTGGTGCTCAGCGTGCAGTTGGACTCCGGGTACAGCGGAAAGAATTGCGGCGGGCTGCCTTTGCCGGGAAATACGCCGCTGAACATGTCCAGGCTGCTGACCGAACCGTTGAGGCGATTCTCCGCCATATACTTGATGTCGCGGATGATGTCGGCGGAATGGCGGATGTAGCCCTGCGCCTGATCGAAGTTGAGGTTGTACTCCTGCCGGATGTCAGATTCTTTCTGATGCAGGATATTCAGAATATAAAAGGTGGTGAGCAGCGCCCCCAACGACCACAGCAAAATCGCCAGCACCCGGAACAAATAGCGGGATATTTTCAGCGTAGTTCGAAAAGAGGCTAAGTATTTCAATCGGATACCATACGAAAGTCAGTGACGGCGCGCGTTGTCGCCGGCGCGGCGGCCGGCGGCTCGGTGCGCCAATTAAACCATATAACTGAAAAAGGGCCTAGCATCGCTGCCAGGCCCTTTTGTCTCAGTGCATTACGGTGTCGGCATGCCGACGCCCTCACCTTGCTTAAACGTTGTCGTCGTCCACCGGCTCAGCCGCGTCGTCGCCATCGTCCAGCGGCGTGGTGTCTTCTTCCACCGCTTCCGCGCCCGGTTCCAGGCTGTCCAGCTCTTCGTCTTCCACCGGTTCGGCCACCCGCTGCAGACCGACGACATTTTCGTCTTCCGCCGTGCGGATCAGCGTCACGCCCTGGGTGTTACGACCGACCACGCTGACTTCCGAAACGCGGGTACGCACCAGCGTGCCGGCATCGGTGATCATCATGATCTGGTCGCTGGTTTCCACCTGCACCGCGCCGACCACCTGGCCGTTACGCTCGCTCACCTTGATGGAGATAACCCCCTGGGTGGCGCGTGACTTGGTCGGGTACTCGGTGACTGCAGTACGTTTACCGAAGCCGTTTTGCGTGACGGTCAGGATGTCGCCCTCGCCGCGCGGCACGATCAGTGAGATCACGCTATCGCCTTCGCCGAGGTTGATGCCGCGCACGCCGGTCGCGGTACGGCCCATCGAACGCACCTGCGTTTCCGGGAAGCGCACGACTTTACCGTTAGCGGAGAACAGCATCACTTCGTTGCTGCCGTCGGTCAGATCGACGCCGATCAGCTCATCGCCCTCGTTGAGGTTGACGGCGATGATGCCGGCGCTGCGTGGGCGGCTGAACTCGGTCAGCGCGGTTTTCTTCACGGTACCGCTGGCGGTGGCCATGAACACGTGGCGCCCTTCTTCATACTCGCGCACCGGCAGAATGGCGGTGATACGCTCGTCGGCTTCCAGCGGCAGCAGGTTGACGATTGGGCGGCCGCGCGCGCCGCGGCTGGCTTCAGGCAGTTGGTACACCTTCATCCAGTACAGGCGGCCACGGCTGGAGAAGCACAGGATCGTATCGTGGGTGTTGGCCACCAGCAGGCGATCGATAAAGTCTTCTTCTTTAATACGCGCGGCGGACTTGCCTTTGCCGCCGCGGCGCTGCGCTTCATAGTCGGACAGCGGCTGATACTTCACATAGCCCTGGTGAGACAGGGTCACCACCACGTCTTCCTGGTTGATCAGGTCTTCGATGTTGATGTCGGAAGTATTGGCGGTGATCTCGGTGCGGCGGCCGTCGTTGTACAGCTCTTTGACCGCCACCAGCTCTTCGCGGATCACTTCCATCAGGCGCTCTGGGCTTTCCAGAATAAAGATCAGCTCGGCGATAAAGTTGAGCAGCTCTTTATATTCGTCCAGCAGCTTCTCGTGCTCCAGGCCGGTCAGTTTCTGCAGGCGCAGATCCAGAATCGCCTGAGCCTGCTGCTCGGTCAGGTAGTATTTGCCGTCGCGGATGCCGAACTCCGGCTCCAGCCACTCAGGGCGAGCGGCGTCGTCACCGGCGCGTTCCAGCATGGCGCTGACGTTGCCCAGATCCCACGGCTGCGCCACCAGCGCGACTTTCGCTTCCGCCGGGGTCGGCGCACGGCGAATCAGCTCGATGATCGGGTCGATGTTGGCGAGCGCGATAGCCAGCGCTTCCAGAATATGGGCGCGGTCGCGGGCCTTGCGCAGCTCGAAGATGGTGCGGCGGGTGACCACTTCGCGGCGGTGGCGCACGAAGGCTTCGAGGATGTCTTTCAGGTTCAGCAGTTTAGGCTGCCCCTGATGCAGCGCGACCATGTTGATGCCGAAGGTGACCTGCAGTTGCGTCAGCGCATACAGGTTGTTCAGCACCACTTCGCCGACCGCGTCACGTTTGACTTCGATCACGATGCGCATGCCGTCTTTATCGGACTCGTCGCGCAGTGCGCTGATGCCTTCCACGCGTTTTTCTTTCACCAGCTCGGCGATCTTCTCGATCAGACGCGCCTTGTTCACCTGATACGGGATCTCGTGAACGATGATGGTTTCGCGCCCGGTCTTGGCGTCGGCTTCCACTTCCGCGCGCGCGCGCAGGTAGACTTTGCCGCGCCCGGTGCGGTAGGCCTCTTCAATGCCGCGGCGACCGTTGATGATCGCCGCCGTCGGGAAGTCCGGCCCCGGGATGTGTTCCATCAGCCCTTCGATGCTGATGTTTTCATCGTCGATATAGGCCAGGCAGCCGTTGACGACTTCCGCCAGGTTGTGCGGCGGAATATTGGTAGCCATGCCCACGGCGATGCCCGACGAGCCGTTGACCAGCAGGTTCGGGATCTTGGTCGGCATGACGGCCGGGATCTGCTCGGTGCCATCATAGTTAGGCACGAAGTCGACGGTTTCTTTTTCCAGATCCGCCAACAGTTCGTGAGCAATCTTGGACATGCGCACTTCGGTATAACGCATCGCCGCCGCGGAGTCGCCGTCGACGGAGCCGAAGTTACCCTGACCGTCCACCAGCATGTAGCGCAGTGAAAACGGCTGAGCCATACGCACGATAGTGTCGTAAACCGCGCTGTCACCGTGCGGGTGATATTTACCGATCACGTCCCCGACGACACGGGCCGATTTCTTGTATGGTTTATTCCAGTCGTTACCCAATACGCTCATCGCGTACAGAACGCGGCGGTGAACCGGCTTCAGTCCATCACGAACATCTGGCAGGGCACGTCCGACAATAACGGACATCGCATAGTCCAGATACGAGTTTTTCAACTCGTCTTCGATGTTTACCGGTGTGATTTCTCTGGCAAGGTCGCTCATGGAGCTGCTATCCCTCTACTAATGATTCATCTGCCCGCTGCCATAGTGGCAAAGGTGTAAAACTATATCACAAAGCACGCTTTACGGGAAAATAACCGCCGCTGTTTCACGGAAATTGTGCAGATAAGTGCGCTAAAAACGCATCGGCACAGACGATGCCGCGCCGGAACATGTATAATCCGCGCAACGAGAACAAGGAGCCAGACAAGCCCATGAACGCAGAATCATCCAGCCGAGTGCAAAACGTTGACCACCAGGAAATCGCCAAGTTCGAGGCCGTCGCCTCCCGCTGGTGGGATCTGGAAGGCGAGTTCAAACCGCTGCACCGCATCAACCCGCTGCGCCTGAACTACATCATGCAGCGCGCCGGCGGCATTTTTGACAAGCAGGTGCTCGACGTGGGCTGCGGCGGCGGCATTCTGGCGGAGAGCATGGCGCGCGAAGGCGCCAAGGTAACCGGGCTGGACATGGGCGCGGAGCCGCTGCAGGTCGCCCAGCTGCACGCCCTGGAAAGCGGCATGGACGTCACCTATGTGCAGGAGACAGTGGAAAGCCACGCTCAGGCCAACCCGCAGCGCTACGACGTGGTCACCTGCATGGAGATGCTGGAGCACGTGCCGGATCCGGCTTCGGTGGTACGCGCCTGCGCCCAACTGGTGAAACCGGGCGGCCACGTGTTCTTCTCCACCATCAACCGCAACACCAAAGCCTGGCTGATGGCGGTGATCGGCGCGGAGTACGTGCTGAAGATGGTGCCGCAGGGCACCCACGATCATAAGAAGTTCATTCGCCCTTCCGAACTGATCGGCTGGGTCGACGGCACGCCGCTGCGCGAAAAACACATGATCGGCCTGCATTACAACCCGATCACCGATCATTTCAAGCTTGGGCGCAACGTTGACGTGAACTACATGGTGCACACCCAGCACGAAGGTTAAACGCGGTAAACCGCGCCGGCCCTGCATTACCGGGGGGCGGCGCCATTGACGTATTCGGAAAAATACCTAATTTTTGCGACTTCGATCAAAATAGCGGTTGTAAACAGTTTTTTAGAATATTAAATCAGATCAATATGCCGTTTTTTTCTAACGTTTAATAAAGCGCCAAACGATCGATTTTTTCAGTTTTTAAGGAAAATCTGATCTCGCTTATTGACAAGCTTGTCGCGCCAGTCACGGCGCGCACTGCGAAAGGCAAGTGACATTTCACCCCCAAGTTATCCACAAATTAGGCGGGTTTTGTTCACTTGCAAACGCCGTTTTTTCTCACTATCTTGTTACCTCACCGACATACAACCCCTATATATAGTGTTTACATACTGAGCAGAGCGACTACACTTCTGCTTAGGGGCACCATACGGACAGGTAAAACACCACATGAACCAAAGTCTGCTTGTAACTAAACGCGATGGCCGTAAAGAGCGCATCAACCTCGACAAAATCCACCGGGTCATCGATTGGGCCGCAGAAGGATTACACAACGTCTCGGTTTCTCAAGTAGAGTTGCGTTCCCACATTCAGTTTTATGACGGCATCAAAACCGCCGATATTCACGAAACCATCATCAAAGCCGCTGCCGATCTGATCTCCCGCGATGCGCCGGACTATCAGTACCTGGCCGCTCGCCTGGCGATCTTCCACCTGCGCAAAAAGGCTTACGGCCAGTTCGAACCGCCGAAGCTGCACGCTCACGTGACGCGCATGGTCGAGATGGGCAAATACGATAAACATCTGCTGGAAGACTACAGCGCTGAAGAGTTCGAGCAGATGGACTCCTTTATCGATCACTGGCGCGACATGAACTTCTCTTATGCCGCCGTCAAGCAGCTGGAAGGCAAGTATCTGGTGCAGAACCGCGTCAGCGGCGAGATCTACGAAAGCGCCCAGTTCCTGTACATGCTGGTGTCCGCTTGCCTGTTCTCCAACTACCCGCGTGAAACTCGTCTGGACTACGTCAAACGTTTCTACGACGCGATTTCCACCTTCAAGATTTCGCTGCCAACGCCGATCATGTCCGGCGTGCGCACCCCAACCCGTCAGTTCAGCTCCTGCGTGCTGATCGAGTGCGGCGACAGCCTGGACTCCATCAACGCCACCTCCAGCGCCATTGTGAAATACGTTTCGCAACGCGCCGGCATCGGCATCAACGCCGGCCGCATTCGCGCGCTGGGCAGCCCGATCCGTGGCGGGGAAGCTTTCCATACTGGCTGCATTCCGTTCTACAAACACTTCCAGACCGCCGTCAAATCCTGCTCGCAGGGCGGCGTGCGCGGTGGCGCGGCAACGCTGTTCTACCCGATGTGGCACCTGGAAGTGGAAAGCCTGCTGGTGCTGAAAAACAACCGCGGCGTTGAAGGCAACCGCGTGCGCCACATGGACTACGGCGTGCAGCTGAACCGCCTGATGTACCAGCGTCTGATCAAGGGCGAAGACATCACCCTGTTCAGCCCGTCCGACGTGCCGGGGCTGTATGACGCATTCTTCGCCGATCAGGACGAATTCGAACGTCTGTACACCCAGTACGAGAAAGACGACAGCATTCGCCAGAAGCGCGTGAAGGCGGTTGAGCTGTTCTCGCTGATGATGCAAGAGCGCGCCTCTACCGGCCGCATCTACATCCAGAACGTCGACCACTGCAACACCCACAGCCCGTTCGATCCGCAGATCGCGCCGGTGCGTCAGTCCAACCTGTGCCTGGAAATCGCCCTGCCGACCAAGCCGCTGGAAGACGTCAACGACGAGAACGGCGAAATTGCGCTGTGCACCCTGTCCGCCTTCAACCTGGGCGCGATCGACAGCCTGGACGATCTGGAAGAGCTGGCGACCCTGGCGGTGCGTTCACTCGACGCCCTGCTGGATTATCAGGATTATCCGATCAAGGCCGCGCACCGTGGCGCGATGGGTCGTCGCACCCTGGGCATTGGCGTGATCAACTTCGCCTATTACCTGGCGAAGAACGGCGTGCGCTACTCCGACGGCAGCGCCAACAACCTGACCCACAAAACGTTCGAAGCCATTCAGTACTACCTGCTGAAAGCCTCCAACCGCCTGGCTCAGGAACAAGGCGCTTGCCCGTGGTTCAACGAAACCACCTATTCGCAGGGCATCCTGCCGATCGACACCTACAAGAAAGACCTGGATGCGATCTGCAACGAGCCGCTGCACTACGACTGGGAAACCCTGCGCAAAGAGATCCAGGAAACCGGTCTGCGCAACTCGACGCTGTCCGCCCTGATGCCGTCGGAAACCTCTTCGCAGATTTCCAACGCCACCAACGGCATCGAGCCGCCGCGCGGCCATATCAGCATCAAGGCGTCGAAAGACGGCATCCTGCGCCAGGTGGTGCCGGAGTATGAGCGTCTGAAAGACAACTACGAGCTGCTGTGGGAAATGCCGAGCAACGACGGCTATCTGCAGCTGGTGGGGCTGATGCAGAAATTCATCGACCAGTCGATTTCGGCCAACACCAACTACGATCCTACCCGCTTCCCGGGCGGCAAGGTGCCGATGAAGCAGTTGCTGAAAGACCTGCTCACCACCTACAAGTTCGGCGTGAAAACGCTGTACTACCAAAACACCCGCGACGGCGCGGAAGACGCCCAGGAAGATTTGCAGCCTGCCAAGGCCGGCGATGACGACTGCGAAAGCGGCGCCTGCAAGATCTAAAGTTTGACCTAGCGGGCCGGAATTTTCCGGCCCCTTCATTTAGCCACGTTACGATGGATTCAGGCTTATGGCTTACACCACTTTTTCTCAGACCAAAAACGACCAGCTGCAAGAGCCGATGTTCTTCGGCCAGTCGGTAAACGTTGCGCGTTTCGACCAGCAAAAGCATGAAATCTTCGAAAAGCTGATCGAAAAACAGCTCTCCTTCTTCTGGCGCCCGGAAGAAGTTGACGTCTCCCGCGATCGCATCGATTATCAGGCGCTGCCGGAGCACGAGAAGCACATCTTCATCAGCAACCTGAAGTATCAGACGCTGCTGGACTCCATCCAGGGCCGCAGCCCGAACGTCGCCCTGCTGCCGCTGATCTCGATCCCTGAGCTGGAAACCTGGGTGGAAACCTGGTCGTTCTCCGAGACCATCCACTCCCGTTCCTACACCCACATCATCCGCAACATCGTCAACGATCCGGCGCTGGTGTTCGACGACATCGTCACCAACGAAGAGATCAAGAAGCGCGCGAAAGACATTTCCGGCTACTACGACGATCTGATCGAGATGACCAGCTACTATCACCTGCTGGGTGAAGGCACCCACCAGGTGAACGGTAAAACCGTCACCGTCAATCTGCGTGCGCTGAAGAAGCAGCTGTACCTGTGCCTGATGAGCGTGAACGCGCTGGAAGCGATCCGTTTCTACGTCAGCTTTGCCTGCTCCTTCGCGTTCGCCGAGCGCGAATTGATGGAAGGCAACGCCAAGATCATCAAGCTGATCGCCCGCGACGAAGCGCTGCACCTGACCGGCACCCAGCACATGCTGAACCTGATGCGTTCAGGCGCCGACGATCCTGAAATGGCGGAGATCGCCGAGGAGTGCCAGCAAGAGTGCTACGATCTGTTCGTGCTGGCCGCCCAGCAGGAGAAAGAGTGGGCGGAATACCTGTTCCGCGACGGCTCGATGATTGGCCTGAACAAAGACATCCTGTGCCAGTATGTGGAATACATCACCAATATCCGCATGCAGGCGGTCGGCCTTGGTCTGCCGTTCGAAACCCGCTCCAACCCGATCCCATGGATCAATGCCTGGCTGGTGTCCGACAACGTGCAGGTAGCGCCGCAGGAAGTGGAAGTGAGCTCCTACCTGGTTGGCCAGATCGACTCGGAGATCAACGCCGACGACCTGAGCGACTTCGAACTGTAAGCGATGGCGACGCCAATCGTAACGCTGCGCGCCGCCGGCACGCAGCTCTCTTGCCCCAACAGTGAAAACTGTCTGCTCGACGTGCTGGAACTGCACGACGTGCAGGTGGAGTATCAGTGCCGATCCGGCTATTGCGGTGCCTGCCGCCTGAAGCTGGTGAAAGGTGAAGTGACCTACCGCCAGCAGCCGCTGGCGTTTATCAACGCCGGCGAGATCCTGCCCTGCTGCTGCATGCCGCTGACGGATATCGAGCTGGAAATGTAAAGTCGGGTGCCGGAAACCGCGCCTGGAGACCAGAAGGCGGGGTTGCTCCCGCCCTAAGATTACCGCTTCACCTCACACGCCAACCTGATCAGGATAGTGATATTTTCCTGGTAGATTTTTAGCTCGCACAGCGAGTCTCTTATCATCCAGATAAATAAAAAAACCGTAATACATACAACGGTTAGCGAGTGAAACACATGCCTTAAGCGCATGCTTGCCTCCTTGCTGTGAAGGGGCTACCATACCGGTGTCTAGGCGGTATGTGCAGCCCCATTCTGATTGAGAGTCAGTCTGGGGCTTTCATCTATCCGCCTTGTCACACAATGCCCAAGACGAACAGTCTCAAGCACCCGTCAAGAGAGTAACAGCATTCCCTCACCGCGAATATCCCCTATAAAATTATGATTAATCAGGGATATATAACTATCCTCACAGTATTTCGCTTAGCGCCCCTTTCCCGCCGATGTGGAAAAATAACGCGCCGGGGGATCGCCGAAGGCTTTACGAAACATGGCGATAAAATTACTCGGCGAGGCATACCCCAGCGCCTCCGCGATCTGCAGCACCGTCTCGCCTTCGGCCAGCTTCGCTAACGCATACGACAACCGGGCCTGCTGGCGCCACTGGGCAAAACTCAACCCCGTCTCGCCGATCATCAGCCGTCGCAGGGTACGCGGCGACATCGCCCCCCATTCAGCCCACGCCTCCAGCGAACGCTCGCTCCCCGGCTGCGCCAGCAAGGCCTGCAGAACGCCGGCCAGGCGCGGATGGGACGACATCGGCAAATACAGCGGCTCCGTCGGCGCCAGCCGTATCTCGTCACGCATCACCTGCGCCATACGCTCCTGCTCCAGGGTAAGCGCGCTGCGTTTTTCCCAGCCTTCCGCACGCTGAGCCAGCGCCTGCAGCACGGCGCTGATGCCGATAACGCAAGGTGTATTCGACAAATCGTGGCAGGCCTCCGGCGCCAGCAGCAAACTCCAGCCGCTCAGTGCGCCGCAGACCTGCACCCGGTGCTCCGTCGCCGGCGGGATCCAACCCGCCCGCTGAGGCGGTAGCACCCAATCGCCCTGCGCCGTGCTTACATGCAGCAAACCGCTTTCGACGCACAGCAACTGCCCGCGCACATGCTGATGCCAGTCGTATTCGCGCGTGCCCAACCGATACTCACGGCCTGCCGCGTCGCGGCCGCCAAGGGCGATCAGCCAGGGGCCCCCCGACCATTCGCTGCAGTCAGCGTCGGGGGCATGAAGGTTCGCATTCATATTGGCCACTAATCACTATTTTTAGTCCAGATACCGTTATACCAACCTTTTCCTGCGCCGACATAATGAAATGCTTCCGGCCGCGACCGTCTGCGGCCACTGACTCACGAGGGAACATGATGACAACACTCAGCATTGGCATTATCGGCGCCGGGCCCGGCGGCCTGTGTCTGGCTCAGGGACTGCGCCGCTTCGGCATCCACGCCACGGTGTTTGAACGCGACACCACGCCGCAAGCGCGCGATCAGGGCTACCGGCTGCGCATCGATCCGACGGGCCAGCAGGCGCTGGCCGCCTGCCTGCCGCCGGCGCACTACCGCTTGCTCTGCGCCGGCAGCGCGCAAAACAGCGGCGAGAGCAATCTATGGGATCCGCAGCTTGCCCCGCTCACCGGCCGGCGTCCCGAGCACTGGTTGCCCTCCAGCCCGCGCCAAACGCAAGAACCGGGCGGCGATCTCGGCATTCATCGCCAAACGCTGCGCGAGATCCTGCTTGCCGGCCTGCAAGACCGGGTGCGTTTCGGCCATACCTTGCGTGAATTTGCACAAACGCCGCAGGGCGTGGAACTTCAGTTCGCCAACGGCGAACACGTGCGGGTCGATGTGCTGATCGCCGCCGACGGCGTCAACTCGCTGGTGCGGCGCCGCTGCCTGCCCGAGGCGGGGCCAGAAGACAGTGGCGCCGTCACTCTTTACGGCAAAACGCCGCTCGATGCCGCGACCCGGGCCCAATTGGCCCCTGAGCTGCTGAACGGCGTATCGGTGATCTTCGCCGACGGCATGTCGCTGGTGATTGAACCGATGCGCTTTCAGGCTCCCATGGCGCATCTGGCGGCCGACTACGCGCCCGATTGCCGCCTCTCGCCGGTCGACGACTATCTCTATTGGGCCTGCATCGGATCGGCTGAACGGCTCGGCGGGCCGGCGCGGGCGGAAGGAAACGCTGCGCTGCAGGCGCGCGTAAGGCATATCACGCAGGGATGGGCGCCCGCCTTGCAAACGGCGTTAGCGTTGGCGGATCCCCTGTCGCTCAGCGTGCGGACGGTGCAGGTTACGGCGGCGATGCCGGTGTGGCACAGCGAACGCATCGCCTTTCTCGGCGACGCCGTGCACGCCATGAGCCCGGCGGGTGGGCTCGGCGCCAACACCGCGCTGGTAGACGCCGCCAGCCTGGCGGCGCATCTGGCGCACTCAGACAACGCCGCGCAGGCACTCAGGAACTACGGTACAGAACTGCAAACGCGAGGCGCGGCGGCAATACGTCTTTCACGCCTGGCGTCCGAACGGCTGATGCAGCGCGATGAGGCCGACAAGACGGAAGACTCAGCAACGCCGATGCCCGTCACTCGATAATGTCCACCACTTCCAGCCAGGCGTTTTTACCGCACGCCTGGCTCCCATTCAGCCAGCGGCGCAGCATATCCAACGCCAGCATCGCCACCGACTCCTGACGCAACCGCAGACCGTGGCGCGACGCGCGATAACGCACGGTCTGGCCAATGCCGCCGCGCGGTGTGTGCAGCGCAATGCTCACCTGCTCATCGCGCATGGCGCTGACCGCCAACGCCAACGGCGCGCCGGTCAATTCCGCCAGCGAGCGGGCGCGCGCCAGCGTCGTTTCCAGCGTTTCGATGCAGTGTGCCGGCAGCAGCTCGCCACCCGCCAGCGGCGCCCCTTCGCTCTGCAGCTGCAGATTGATCAAACCGCCACTGAACTGCTCGCTCAACGCCAGCTTCAGCCCTTGCTGATTCAGGCGCTGCGTCAGCGTCGCCGGCAACCCGTCGGTGCCTTCAAAAATGCAGTTGTCCCCCGCCACTTCGCGCACGCGTCGCCAGGCCAGCTCCATTTCCGCACGCCGACTTTCCGGCCCGGTCAGCTTCAGTTCGATAATCGGGCTGGAGGAACGGTAACCCAACACCACATCCGGCGGCAGCGGCATGCCGTCCAGCTCGGCAGCCAGATCGCTCTCGGAGGTGCCGAATGTCGTCAGGCGCAGGCACAGCGGCGGCGCCGGCAAGGTGAAGCGCTGGCGCAGACGCGGTACGATCTGCTGCTCGACCATCACTTTGAATTCCGACGGCACGCCGGGGGTGAAGAACATCAGGCATTGGTTCAGCTGCAATGCGAACCCGCAGGCGGTGCCCACCGGGTTATCCAACATTTCCGCGTTGGCCGGGATCTGCGCCTGCTTGCGATTGGAAGGGGCCATCGGCCGCCCGCGCTCGGCGAAATAGGCTTCCATGCGCGCCAACCAGTCAGCCCGTTCGACCAACTCTACGCCGCTGGCTTTCGCGGCGGCCAGCGCGCTGAGATCGTCGCTGGTCGGCCCCAGGCCGCCGTTGACGATCAGCACATCGGCGATATGGCTGCGTTCCTGCAGGATCTCGATCAACGCAGAGAGGCTGTCCCCGACCGTTTCACGCCCGCTCATCGGCACGCCCTGCTGGAACAGGTAGTCCGCCAGCCAGGCGGCGTTGGTATCAATAATTTGCCCGTGCAGCACCTCATCGCCGGTGCTGAGCATCTCCACCCTTAACATTGATCTCTCCCACATTTTTTGGTCATTCCACTATAGAAGCCCGTAAATAACTTTTCACTAGCCGCCTTCGGATAATTTCAGCCTTGGGTCCGTTTCTCATGTGCCATGCTGGTCGCCGCAATGTAAATATTTATTTACATCATGCGTAACGCCGGTTTGACACAAATTAGGGCTTCCACTATCCTGCCATCCTCATAAATCGTTACCTATAATTTTCAAAATCTTTCGGCTGGTAGAGAAAAAACGTGAAGAATCGCACTCTTGGCAGTGTTTTTATCGTGGCGGGCACCACCATTGGCGCCGGGATGCTGGCGATGCCGCTGGCGGCGGCCGGCGTCGGCTTCGGCGTCACGCTGGCCTTACTGGTCGGGCTGTGGCTGTTGATGTGTTACACCGCGCTGCTGCTGGTGGAGGTTTACCAGCATGAGCAGGCGGATACCGGTCTGGGCACGCTCGCCAAACGTTATCTCGGCGGCGGCGGCCAGTGGCTGACCAGCTTTAGCATGATGTTCCTGATGTACGCCCTCACCGCCGCCTATATCAGCGGCGCCGGCGAACTGCTCGCCACCAGCATCAGCCAATGGACATCGCAGGACTTCCCGGTGTCGCTCGGCGTCCTGCTGTTCACCCTGGTGGCCGGCGGCGTGGTGTGCATCGGCACCCACTCGGTCGACTTGTTCAACCGCATCCTGTTCAGCGCCAAAGTGGTATTTCTGGTGGTGATGCTCGGCCTGATGTTGCCGAATATCCACCAAACCAATCTGATGACATTGCCGCTGGAGCAAGGCCTGGCGCTGTCGGCCATTCCGGTGATCTTCACTTCTTTCGGCTTCCACGGCAGCGTGCCGAGCATCGTCAACTACATGGGCGGCAACATTCGCAAACTGCGCTGGGTATTTATCATCGGCAGCGCCATCCCGCTGATGGCCTATATCTTCTGGCAGCTGGCGACGCTGGGCAGCATCAGCTCCGACACCTTCGTCGGCATTCTCGCGCAGCAGGCCGGGCTGAACGGCCTGTTGCAGGCGGTGCGCGACGCGGTGGCTTCGCCGCACGTTGAACTGGCGGTGCACCTGTTCGCCGATCTGGCGCTGGCGACCTCGTTCCTCGGCGTGGCGCTCGGGCTGTTCGATTTCCTGGCCGACCTGTTCAAGCGGCAAGATAACGTGCGCGGCCGCCTGCAAACCGGCGCCATCACCTTCCTGCCGCCGCTGGCCTTCGCGCTGTTCTACCCGCGCGGCTTCGTGCTGGCGCTGGGATTCGCCGCCATCGCCTTGTCGGTGTTGGCGCTGCTGTTGCCTTCACTGCTGGTGTGGAAAACTCGCCAAAAGCATCAGGCGCAGTATCGCGTCTGGGGCGGTACGCCGGCGCTGGCGTTGGTGTTTGTCTGCGGGGTGACGGTGATCGCCATCCAACTGGGCATCGCCAGCGGCATGCTGCCGGCGGTCGGGTAAGCGACGAAAGACAAGAAATGATAAAGAGAAAGGGGCCGCAATGGCCCCTTTTTGCTGAGCGTCAGAAGCTCAGGCCCACGCCGACATAAGGGCCATCGGCCAGCGTATTGTCGCGACGCCCGTCTTTGCCTTCCATTTGCATGTAACGGTAGCCCACGTCCACGCTCAGCGGACGGAACTTCCAGCGCAGGCCGCCGCTGGCTTCGTTATAGGCCTTCACGCCGCTGGTGAAAGACTCAGGGGCAAAGTACCCTTCGCCGTGCAGGCTGAAGTAACGGTTAATTTCCCACTCCAGGCCGCCGCCCAGCGCCACCGCCCCGCCGCTCTTCCCGTCTTTCGGGCTGAGGTACAGCGCTTTGGCGCCCACGGTCGCCGTCAACGGCCCCAGCGGCACGCCGAAGTTCAACCCCACGCTGCCGACGTTGCCGTCGTGGTCGCTGCGCGCCCAGTTGCCGGTCAGGCCAAGACCTGAAGAGCCGGTGCTCATGCCGACGCCCAGGTTGGTGTAGTGTTGCCCGGCTTCGCCCGACACGCTGATGGCGTTCGCCGCGCCGGTCACCAACAGCAATCCTGCCGCGCACGCGACCCAAGTCTTTTTCATCATCTTTCCCTCTGGTTTGTCATCCGTACCGAATGATCGAATCAACGCATAATAATAACGTCACGAGTCTATACCAAAGCGCAATGAGTATTTAAGGGATAAAAGCGAAAAAATTCTTCAATAATCAAATAAATGTAAAAATTTGCAAACAAAAATCCATATTCGTCAAGGCGATGCCAACGATAACCGAGACCTATTTGCCGTCGCTCGGCAATAGGGCTACAACTAGTAGTGGCTTTGACCAAGGTCAGGGGAAAAAGCCCCGCCAAAGGACTATGCTGATGAACGCTTAAACCGCCCGAGTCTTTACTTAACTGCACTACGATAAGGAGCAAGTGATGAGCAAGAAAGGACTGACCACCGCAGCCGGCGCCCCGGTTGTCGATAACAATAACGTGATCACCGCGGGCAAACGCGGCCCGATGCTGTTGCAGGACGTGTGGTTCCTGGAAAAACTGGCCCACTTCGACCGTGAAGTCATCCCCGAGCGTCGCATGCACGCCAAGGGATCCGGCGCCTACGGCACCTTTACCGTCACCCACGACATCACCCGCTACACCCGCGCCAAGATCTTCTCCGAAATCGGTAAGCAGACCGACATGTTTATCCGCTTCTCCACCGTCGCCGGTGAACGCGGCGCCGCCGACGCCGAACGCGACATTCGCGGCTTCGCCATGAAGTTCTATACCGAAGAAGGCAACTGGGATCTGGTGGGTAACGATACGCCGGTGTTCTATCTGCGCGATCCGCTGAAATTCCCCGATCTCAACCACGTGGTGAAACGCGATCCGCATACCAACCTGCGCAATCCGGTCTACAAATGGGACTTCTTCTCCCACCTGCCGGAATCACTGCACCAGCTGACCATCGACTTCAGCGATCGCGGCATTCCGAAGTCCTACCGCCACATGCACGGCTTCGGCAGCCACACCTTCAGCTTTATCAATGCCGCCAACGAACGTTTCTGGGTGAAATTCCACTTCCGCTGCGAACAGGGCATTGAAAACCTGATGGATGAAGAGGCGGAAGCGATCATCGCCAAGGATCGCGAAAGCTCACAGCGCGATTTGTTCGAGGCGATCAAACGCGGCGACTTCCCGCGCTGGAAGCTGCAAATTCAGATCATGCCGGAACACGAGGCCTCTCAGACGCCATATAACCCATTCGATCTGACCAAGGTATGGCCGCACGGCGACTACCCGCTGATCGACGTCGGTTATTTCGAGTTGAACCGCAATCCCGACAACTACTTCTCCGAAGTCGAACAAGTGGCGATGAACCCCGCCAACGTGGTGCCGGGCATCAGTTTCTCGCCGGATAAAATGCTGCAGGGCCGTCTGTTCTCCTATGGCGATGCGCACCGCTACCGCCTGGGCGTCAACCATCACCAGATCCCGGTGAACGGCGCCAAATGCCCGTTCCACAACTATCATCGCGACGGTGCGATGCGCGTGGACGGCAACAGCGGCAACGGCGCAACCTACGAACCGAACAGCTTCGGCCTGTTCCAGGAGCAACCGGACTTCAGCGAGCCGCCGCTGAGCATTGAGGGCGCGGCCGATCACTGGAACCATCGTGAAGACGACGATTACTACAGCCAGCCGCGCGCGCTGTTCAACCTGCTGAGCGCCGAAGAGCACCAGCGCATGTTCACCCGCATCGCCGGCGAACTGTCGCAGGTGCCGGAACAGATCCAGCGCCGTCAGGTCGAGCTGTTCACCAAGGTGCACCCGGACTACGGCGCCGGCGTCGCCAAGGCGTTGGGGCTGAAATAACCCTCTGTTGCCATCCACTCAGCCGCCCTTTCGGGCGGCTTTTTTTATGCCGGACGCAGGCGCTCCGCCACCCACTGCTGCAACTGGCGGCGCGAAATCTTGATGCCGCCGTTTTTCAGCTCGTCAGGCAGCGGAAGCAATGCCGTCGGGCGTTGGAAATTGGCCAGCTGGTCCTGCGACCAGGCGAGCAGCGCACTCAACGACAGCGCCGGATCGCCGTCGATCACCGCCACCGGCCGCTGGCCGAACTCGGCGTCCGCCACCGGCACCACAAACGCCTGCGTGATCTGTGGATGCGCCGCCAGCACACGTTCGATATCTTCCGGCTGCACCCCTTCGCCGCCGCTGAAAAACAGGTTGTCCAGCCGGCCGAGAATGCGCAGTTCCCCCTCGATCATCGCGCCGCGATCGCGGGTCGGGAACCAGCCCTGCTCATCGGCCAACGGCTGCAGATGGCCATGACGCCAGTAGCCAATCGCCAGGCTGTCGGCGCGGATCCAGACCTCTTCATCCACCAGTTTTACCTCGCGGCCGCCGAGCGGCAGGCCGACGCCCGGCCGCGCATCGGCGCGCTTGGCGCACACCGTGGAGGCCAGTTCGGTCAGCCCGTAGCCGCACCAGCAGCGGATCCCCGCCGCCTCCGCCCGCTCTGTCAGCTCCACCGGTATCATCGCGCCGCCGAGCAGCACCGCCTTCAGCGTCATGCCCGCCAGCGGTTGCGCCAGCAGCCGCCACAGCTGCGTCGGCACCAACGAGGCATGCGTGCATCCCGCCAACGCCTCGTTCAGCGGGTGCATCTCGCGCACCGCCAATCGGGCGCCCGCCGCCAACCAGCGCCAGACGATGCCCTGGCCGGAGACGTGAAACAGCGGCAGTGACAACAGCCAGCAATCCTCGCGTTGAAAATCCATCAACCGCAACACCCCGGCGGCGCTGGCCAGATGATTGGCGTAGCTGTGCGCCGCCGCCTTCGGCATGCCGCTGGAACCCGAGGTCAGCGTCAGCGTCGCCAGACGCTGCGCATCCCACGTCGGCAGGTCTGGCCAACGCGGCTCGGTCGAGGGCGGCGTCAACCGAATCACCTCTTCCGGCAACGCCGGCAACGAGTCCGGGCCGAAAGCGAAGGCTATATCCAATTCCGGCAACAGCTGCGCCAACAGCGGCGTCGGCAAGGCGGGATTGAGCGGCAACAGGCGCGCGCCGCATTGCAGCAGCGCCAGATAGGCCAACAGCAACGGATAGCTGTTTTTGCCGCACAGCGCCACGCCGCAGCCCGGTTCTACGCCCTGATGCTGAAAGTCCGCCGCCAGTTCATCCACCTGGCTTTGCAACGCCAGCCAGCTCAGCGGCCGTTCGCCGAGCAACAGCGCCGTCGCCTGCGGCTGAAGGCGCGCCCAGTGCCGCCACGGCCAATCGCTTAACCGCGCCATAGACACTCCAGCGCCGAGACATCCAGCAGCGGCAACGCGCTGCCCGGCCACGGGCGCAGCACCTGCGCCTGCATCAACCCCAGCGTGTCCAGGCCCGGCACGGTGTCCGGCGTCAGCCAATGGGCGATGCGCGCCAGCTGGGTCAACCCCAGGCTGGACTCGATGCTGGAACTGATCACCGCCGTCAGCCCCGCCGCGTGCGCCTGCGCCACCAGCGCCTGGCAGCGCGTCAGACTGCCGACCAACGTCGGCTTGATCACGATGGCCGCCACGCCCGGCTCGGCCTGCACCACAAAGTCCGCCTCGCGCACGCTCTCATCCCAGGCGATGGCGATGCCGGTCGCCCGGGCGAAATCGCGCGATTCATCACGGGTCTTGCAGGGCTCTTCCAAAAAGGCGATGCGATCGCGCCACGCCGGGTTGACGTATTTGGCGAAGCCGTCGGCTTTGGCGCGGGTCCAACTGCGGTTGGCATCCAGCCGCAGCCGCAGATCCGGCAGCGCCTCCAGCAGCACGTTGACGATCATGCCGTCGCGCACCGCCTCATACAGCCCTACTTTCACCTTGGCGACTTTCTCGCCCGGCAAAGCGCTCAATGTCTCGAACAGCTCGTCCGGATCGCCGGTACACAGCGGCGCCTTGCGGAAATCCGCCTGCATCGGCAAGCGCTGCTCCAGCTCGGCCTGTGCACAGCTGAGCCCAAAGGCCACCGAGGGCAGCGCGCTGTCATCCGGTTCGTTGCCCGCCAACCAGGCCTGCAGCCAGCCCAACGCGGCCTGTTCGGCCTGCGCCAACGTTTCCCGACTGAATTCCGGCAGCGGCGCGATCTCGCCCCACCCCTCACGCTCGCCCTGGCACAGTTGCACCACCCATCCGTCACGCGTTTTCAACCGCTGATTGCGCAGCACCACGCCCGCCTCCATCGGCAGGCTGTAACGGTATAGCGCCGCGCTGCGGTTTGCTCCGCTCATTACGGGTTACGCTTGAATTTGCTGAAGTCCGGTTGGCGCTTCTCGTTGAACGCGTTGCGCCCTTCCTGCCCTTCGTCGGTCATGTAGAACAACATGGTGGCGTTGCCCGCCAGCTCCTGCAAACCGGCCTGGCCGTCGCAGTCGGCATTCAGCGCCGCCTTCAGGCAGCGCAGCGCCATCGGGCTGTTCTGCAGCATTTCGCGGCACCAGCGCACCGTCTCTTTTTCCAGATCGGCCAGCGGCACCACGGTATTGACCAGGCCCATGTCCAGCGCGGCGGCGGCGTCGTACTGACGGCACAGGAACCAGATTTCGCGCGCCTTCTTCTGGCCGACGATGCGCGCCATGTAAGACGCCCCCCAGCCGCCGTCAAACGAGCCCACTTTCGGGCCGGTCTGGCCGAAGATGGCGTTATCCGCCGCGATGGTCAGATCGCACATCATGTGCAGCACGTGGCCGCCGCCGATCGAATAGCCGGCCACCATCGCCACCACCGGTTTCGGGCAGGTGCGGATCTGGCGCTGAAAGTCCAGCACGTTGAGGTGATGTACGCCGCTGTCGTCGCGATAGCCGCCGTAGTCGCCGCGCACTTTCTGGTCGCCGCCGGAGCAGAAGGCCCTATCGCCGGCGCCGGTCAGAATAATGACGCCGATGCCGTCGTCGTAACGGGCGTTGGCCAGCGCGTCGATCATCTCTTTGACCGTTTGCGGACGAAACGCGTTGCGCACCTGCGGCCGGTTGATGGTGATTTTAGCGATGCCGTCGGTGGACTTGTGATACAGAATGTCTTCGAAATCGCCGGTGCAATCCTGCCAGGCGATGGCGGCATACAGGTGTTCTTCATTCGGATAAAGCATGTTCGGTTCCTTTAACCAGGGTTAACGAGAAAGGTCTGCAGCTCGGCGACGAAATCCTGCGGATTGGCCAGATGCGCGTTGTGGCCGGCCTGCGGCACGATGCGCAACGGCAACCCGGCGTCGCGCGCCAGCCGTTGAAATTTGGGGTCGTTCTCACCGCACAGCACCCGCAGCGGCACGGTCAGTTGGCGCAGCTGCGGCGCCAGATAGGGCTGCCGCCCGAGCGACGTGGCTTCGAGCATGTCGGCAATCGCCGGGCCGCTGTTGACCGAACGCGCGGCGATCAACGCCTGACGGTGCACATGGCTAAGCTCTTTGAACACCGGCTGCTGATACCAGTCCGCCAGCACCTCGGCGATCGGCTCACTGCGAAAACGCGCCGCCCACAGTGCATCCTGCTCGCAGCGATGGCGGCGCTGTTGTTCGTCCTCCAGCCCCGGATTGCCGCCCTCGACGATCACGCCTTGCAGGCCGGCATGGCGGCCGTGGCAAGCGTGATACATGGCGATGCGCCCGCCGAGCGAATAGCCCACCAGCCAATAACGTTCAATATTACGCAGCTGCAGCGTAGCGGCGATTTGCGCGCTGATGTCATCGAAGCCGCGGCAGGTCACCGCCACGGAATCGC
>NZ_JVEL01000411.1:0-17849 GCF_001076875.1 Serratia sp. 506_PEND | reverse complement strand
CCCGCCATTCGTTGTTGTTGCCGAGCAGGCCGTGCAGCCACACCAGCCACGGGCGGCTCGCTTCGCCCTGTTGCAAAATTCGCGTCGCCAGCATCATTGCACCGCCATCTGTTGCACCAGGTATTGCAGGCTTTCGGCCCCTGCGCTCGGTGGCACCTGCAGTTCTATCAGCGTGGCGCCGCCGCGCCGCCAGCCTTGCTCAACCGCCTGTTGCAGCTGGCTCCAGTTTTCCGGCCGCGCGTAGTCAAGCTGGAACATCGCCGCCGCGTGGCTGAACTCGACGTTCTGCGGCATGCAGTAAAAGCGTTGGCGCTCCTCGTCCGGCGTCGGCAACAGCGAGAAAATTTGGCCGCCGTTGTTATTGACGACGATCAGCACCGTCGGCGCCGAACCGTGGCGCAACAACGCCAGCGCATTGAGGTCATACAACGCGGAAAGGTCGCCCACCACCGCCAACGTCGGCCTCGCGGTGGCGCGCTGTACGCCGGCGGCGGTGGAAATCAGACCGTCGATGCCACTGGCGCCGCGGTTGCTGAATACCGGGTAAGCGGCAGGCAGCCTCGTTAACGCGTCGATCATTCGCACCACCAGGCTGTTGCCGAGAAACAGCTGGCCGTTCTCCGGCAGCAGCTCCGGCAGGCGGTGCGCCAGCTGCGCTTCGCCAAAGTTATCGTGCAGATGCGTGGATGCCGCCGTCAGCGCCTTATCCGCCAAGGCCGCCAGCCCGGCGGCCCACGGCGCGCGCGGTTGCGCCGGATGCTGCGCCAACCACTGCGCCACCCCGGCGCGCAAACGCCGCCCCCGGTGCTGGGCCGGATCGAGCCGCCCCGGCAGCTCGTCGATGACCCAATACTCTTCCGGCCGGCACTGCGTCTGCCACTTCAGCAGGCGTTTGCCGGTCAAGCTGCCGCCGAACTGCACCACCAGCTGCGCGTCTTGCAACAGGCGCTGCGCCTGCGGATGCGCGAGCCATAAATCGGCGCAGGGCAGCGGTTGCCCGGTCTGCGACAGCACATCGCCGATCAGCGGCCAGCCCAGCGTCTCGGCCCAGTCGGCCACCTGTGCGCCCTCTTCCGCGCTCATGCGGCCAGCCAGCACCACGCCGCGTTTTTGCCGCCAGAAGAACCAGTCCGGCTGTGGCGACGGCGCCGCACGCGTCTCGCTTTCCTGCAGCCAAGGCCGATCGCTCTGCCACCAGTCGCCCAGCGCGGCGGACCAATCGGCATACTGACGCTCATCACCGCCGTACAGCGGTTCGGCGAACGGGCAGTTGATATGCAAAGCGCCGTGCTGCAGGCGCGCCATCGCGCTGTCGACGCTGGAGGCCAGCCACGCGGCCGGAATATCCGGCGTCGGACGCGGCAGATCGATCGCCAACGTCGGGTGGCTGCTGTAGAGACCGTTTTGACGGATCGCCTGATTGGCGCCGCAGTCGATCAGTTCCGGCGGCCGATCGGCGGTGAGAAACACCAGCCGTTCACCGGTCAGGCCGGCTTCGATTAAAGCCGGGTAAAGGTTCGCCGCCGCGGTGCCGGACGTGACGATCACCGCCACCGGCTCACGCGCCGCCTTCGCCAGCCCGAGCGCCAAATGGCCGAGCCCGCGCTCATCAAAATGGGTATGGCAGATAAACGATCGGTTGGCCGCGGCGGCCAGCGTCAGCGGCGTGGAGCGCGATCCCGGAGCGATACAAACATGCCGCACCCCATGGCGGGCCAGCGCCTCGAGCAGCACAGCCGCCCACCGGCGATTAAAAACACTTGTCGACATAGTTCGCTCACAAGTCAGTTAGCAGAGATCGTCTCCGGCGCAGCCGACGGACGCCGCGCCTGTAGTTACGCTCTGTATTATATGAGGTGTTATTTTCACGGCTTTTGCGCCAGCGCAAGAACGCCGTATATCCCTGGGTGTTTACACCAGATAATTATTTGATTTAGAACAAAAAATAAACAATTAAAACACAAATACTTTACACTTGCGGCGATGCCGGCTCAATCCGTCCATACAAAAACAAGGGAAATAGAGGCGCTCCAACGGCGGCTAGCGGGAAGTATAGGCGGGATAAGGGCAAGCGATCGGGGAAACGGCGGGATGAACGACACAGTCTGCAGAAAAGCACGAGGCGGCCTGCGCCGCCCCGATGACATGATTTATTTGCGGGCCAGCAGCAGCCCCAACACCAGCCCGACGGTGGCGCCGATGCCCACGCCGTGCCAGGGTTTGTCCCGCACGTAGTCGTCGGTGCGGTGCACCGCTTCTTTGGCGCGCGCATAGTAGGATTCGCCCGTGTTCGCCCAGCGCGCCTTGACCTCACTCAGCGCCTGCTCGGCGTGCGACTTGATGTCGATATAGGCCTGATCCGCGCGATCGCCGGTGTATTGCAGCACTTCTTCCAGCGTCTCGGTCAGCATTCTCAGATCGTCATCCAGCGTAGTTTGCTCAGCATCCGTATGTCTTGCCATCGTGAGATCTCCGTGGTTGAAAAATTAAGCGTTCCTACACTATAGACAAGGATCACCGCCTGCGGCCATCGGACTTTTACCCTAAAACACCAATTGCACCTTGGCGGCCTGGCGTTTATCGCCGGCAAACGTCAGCGCCTGCGCCAACTGCCCGCTGGCGAATTCCGCCGACAGCAACGGCAGCGGATCGATCACGCCGTTGGCCAGCCAGGCCACCGCCAACGCGAACTCCGCCACGAAGCGGAACGATCCAAGCAGATTCAGTTCCTTGGCAATCAACAACATCAGCGGAAAATCGGGGAAGCTGCCGCCCATGCCCACCTGCACCACAGTGCCTTTGGCGCGGGTGAGCTCCAGGCAGCGCTGCAGCGACAGCGGATGTCCCGCCACTTCGAAGGCGACGTCGAAATAGCCCTTGTCCTGCTGATAGTCGCTAAAATCGTCGTCCGCAGCATGCAGGCACCGATTTGCCCCCATTTGCCTCGCGATCGCCAGGCAGCGCGGACTGAGATCGGTGCAGACAATCTCGGCGGCGCCCAGCGCTTTCAGCGCCGCCACCAGCAGACAGCCGATCGGGCCAACGCCGGACACGAAAATCTTTTTCCCCGTCACATCGCCGGGCTGCTTCGCCGCGTGGACAGCCACCGCCAGCGGTTCGGCGAACACCATCACCCTGTCGTCGCGATCGGCGGCGTAAGGAATGCACTGCGCGCTATCCACCACTTTGTATTGGGTAAAAGCGCCGTCGACGTGCGGAAAATACATCGCGCTGCCGAAAAAGCGCATCTCGACGCATTGATTGCTTTGCTGCGCCAGACAGTATTTACACTGCCCGCAGGGTTTGCTGGGATTGAGCGCCACCTTCTGCCCGACCGGCAGCTGCGGCGAATCGCTGGCGACCACCTCACCGATCACCTCATGGCCCAGCACCATCGGCTGACGCACCTGAAAATTGCCGACCTTGCCTTCCTGGAAGTAATGCAGATCCGAGCCGCAAATGCCGCCGCGGCTGATTTTCACCAGCGTTCCCTGCCCCCGATAATCCACTTCTTGCGCGATCACCGCCACGTCTCGCTTGCCGTTGACCACGCAGGACTGGGTTTGAATTTTCATCTCCAGACTCCACGGAAAAAGGTTACACCGCCGCCGACATGCCGCCATCGACAAACAGCAGTTGCCCGTTGACGAAGGCGGAGGCGTCGGCGGCCAGGAACACCGCCGCGCCGATCAGCTCCTGCGGATCGCCCCAGCGCGCGGCGGGCGTGCGTTGGGTCAGCCAGGCGGTGAAGGCCGGATCGTCGGCCAGCGCCTGCGTCATCTCGGTTTTGAAGTAGCCGGGGGCGATGCCGTTGACCTGAATATTGTAGCGCGCCAGCTCCACGCACATGCCGCGCGTGAGCATTTTCACCGCCCCTTTGGACGCCGCATAAGGGGTGATGGTGTCGCGGCCCAGCTCACTTTGCATCGAGCCGATATTGACTATCTTGCCGCGCCGGCGCGGCACCATGTAACGCGCCACGGTCTGTGACACGATGAAGACCGCCTTCTGGTTGACGGCGATGATGTCGTCCCAGTCTTGCTCCGGAAACTCGGTGAACGGGTGGCGGCGCTGGATGCCGGCGTTGTTGATCAAAACGTCTATCGCGCCGATGTCCGCTTCGATACGGTCGATGGCGGCATGCACCGCCTGAGAGTCGGTGACGTCGAACGCCGCCGCCTCGGCGCGCAGCCCCTCTTCGCGCAAACGATCGGCGGCGTGCCGGGCATGTTCTTCGGTGGTGGCGTTGATCAGAATATGCGCGCCTTGCTGCGCCAGGCCGCGTGCCAGCAGAAAACCGATGCCGCGCGAGGCGCCGGTGATCAAGACGGTCTTGTTATCCAGTGAAAACAGATTGTTCATGGTGATTCCCGGCCATCAGGCCTCCAATCGGACAGGCCTCTATCTCAGCCGATTGTTACCGGTAAAAACGTGATGAAAATCACTGAAAATCATGTTACGAAACCTTGTTACCCTTAACGTGATCTCACGCAGGCAGCAAGAGGGGAAAGATCATCTATCCGATTGAAAAATGGCTATTTCCAATAGAAGTGCATTCATTGTTATCGCCAAATCGATGGGTTAACATACCGCTATCCCCCTTGCCGCGCCGCCCGTGAAGGCCACCGAATGAAACACCTCCGCGTTATGCGACAGGACATCACACTATGGGCCGGCGTAACCCAAACGCCGGGTGACCAAACGCTGGTGGTGAACTGCCGTCTCTCACTCGGCGGCACCGTTTGAGCCGACATTCGGGCCAACCGGCGGCGTAGCGCGGGCTTTTTCGCTGCGCGCCGCCCACCACAGACCGCTGTTTTTCATCGCATAGCCGAATAGCAGCCCCACCAGCAGGGAAAGCGTCACCAGCGGCCAATCGCCGCCGCCGGCGAAGGTCGCGCAGGCACCGATAAAGGTGCCGGGCACGAACCCCAGCCACTGCTGTTTGGCCTGAATGCACATCAGGAACGCCACGACGCCGGTCAGCAGATACCCCAGCAGATTCCACTGCGGGGCCAGTTCGCTGCCGCGGATGATCGCCATTGCCCAGAAGACGCCGCTGCAGCAGGTCAACGCGCCAATCAACAGCCCTTTCAGCCCGCCCTGCGGGCAGGCGAAATACGCCGTGCAGCCCAGAAAACCGGCCCAACCGATCAGCCCCAGGCTGACGGCAACCCAGCCCCAAACGCCGGAGAGGATCCCGGTAGTAACGGCAATGGCGAAAAGAACGTTCATAAAGTGACCCGCGGCAAAAATAAAGCGCGCAGTTTACCCGAAGCGAGTTATTTTTTCGTGATTAAAATCACGAAAAAAATGTAAACAAGGAAATGGAAATATCAAAAAAGCAATGATTATCACAAAAAAAAGCCAGCGTGACGGGCACGCTGGAATAACACAACACCAGGGAAATCACGATCTCAAATGCAATGCCTACATGCGACGCCTGTCGCCCCCTCCCGAACGCAGGTTTCAGCGTGGGAAGCCCGCACGCGTTACCATGACGCTCAACGTCAAACAAATCACGGCGCTGCTCAGGAATAACAAGTGGGTCGCCAAATGCAAATCGGCGTGGTCGATCACAACGCCCAACAGGATCGGCACCCAGTTAGCGATATACGCGATCACGTAGAACAGGGAGATCAAACGCGCATGGCTGGCTTTCGGTGAAATCAGATTCACCAGCGTGGCGCTGCCGACGAAGATCGCGCCATAGGCGTAACCGGCGATCGCCATGCCTGCGGCGGCCAGCGCCAGCGAATGGATCTGAATCGCCACGGCGAACACCCCGACCGACAAAGCCTGAGCCAGGCAACCGAACAACAGCGAATGGCGGGCGTTGATGCGACGACTCAAAATCTGGCTGATGCCGGCAATCACCAGATAGACGGCGACCACATAGCCAAAGACGCCACGGCTCTGCATATCCAACAGCTTTTCGGCGACGCTCGGCCCTATCGCCAGAATGCTGGCGGCAACCGCCCAACAAATGAACAACGCCCCGGCGCACAGGAAGAATTTGCCGCCGGTCGCGCGCAGGCCATCCGCCAGAGAGCTCTTCGCCACCGGCGCGTTATCCGCCGCTGCGCTATCGGCCTGCGCCGCCACCGCCTCTCGCGGCCAACGCAGCATCACGCCCAGTGCGGCGACGGCGGCGATGGCCATGATGATGATGAACGGCAATGACGTGGTATGAAAACCGGTTTGCAGGGCGACGCCGCTAAAGATCGGGCCCAGGGCCAATCCGGTGGTAAAGGACAGCGTCGCGATCAACGCCGCATTTTTTCCGCCGTCCTGCGGCCCGAAACGCACCAACGCGATATTCGCCGCACCGGTCAGGGCGCCGGTGCCGACGCCGGCCAGCAGCCGCGCCATAAACATCATGAAGAACGATGACGCCACCGAAAACAGCAGCGCGCCAAGCAACACCACCAACAGCGCCGGCACGATCATGCTGCGCAGGTCTTTTACTTTCCCCGCCATATTGCCTACGCCGAACAGCGAAATCAGCACGCCGGCGGCATAAGCGCCGTAGATGATCGTCAGGCTGACCGAGCTCAACGCCAGCTCATGTTGATAAAGCGGATAAAGCGGCGTCGGCGCGCTGCTGTTCAACAGCGCTGACATCAATGCCAACGCCAGAAACAGCAATATAGCGAAATGCGATGTACCCGCCTTCGCTTTAGCCGTTTCTTCAACGGCGATACTTTCTGACATGTTCAACTCCCGAATCGATCAGGCATTCGCCCTAAATAAATGCGCCTTCCCGTAGGCCACGCGGCTTAAGGAAGCGCGCTTATCATAGCGTTGGGCTATCACGCCCAAAATAGCCAAGAATGCATCATCGTGATTCATTAATGCAGCATCGCAGCGTCAGGCATGCATTTCTGCAGCATGCGACGCCGCCAGGCGATGGCGCAACCGCCCAATGCCACGCCATACACTGCATGGTTGGCCAGGCTGGCGATCAGCAAAGCCGGATTTTTGCCGGCCATTCCCCAAAGCCCCAACCCCACCGAGGGATAAATGAAGCACAGCGAGATCAGCGAGCAGGCCAGGCCATACGTCAGCGCCCCGACGAACAGGCCACCCCCGGACTTAATGCGCGGGCAGATCAGGCAATAGAACGGGATCGCCAGGCTAATGCCGGCAAAATAGTGCGCGCCGTAGCCCATCATCAGAGCCTCTGGCACATCGGGAATGTCGCCAGGCCGCAAAAACCAAAATTGCCCCTGCAGCCATTGATTCATCAGTTTGCCGATGAAGGCCAGGTTGAGCTTGCCGATGAGACCGACGCTGGAGGCGACACTGTTCACCCCATCCATCATCAACGTCGCCACCATGCCAAACAAGACCGCCATCGCCATGCCGCCAACCGGACGCATGTTCATTGTTTCGTTCCTTATCACGTTATGCCACCGCCGCCTGCTCGGACTTGGCCGAAGCACGCTTGCGCACCGCCAACGCGCCGGACAACACGATCAGCGCCATACCGGCGGCGGCGATATAAGACTGCTGTTCGCCAAATATCAGATAGCCAAGCAGCGTAGAGAAAATAATGGTGCTGTAAGAGAGAATGCTGACAATCACCGCATTGCCGCCCCCGTAGGCGCGAGTCATGGCGATCTGCCCCAGGCTGCCGAAGACGCCGATGGCGCAGACGCACAGCAGCATTGCGCCGTCCAGCAAGGAAAAGCCCAGTAACGCAGTCATCAGGCCGCCAACCAGCGTTCCCACCAGCGAGAAATAGAACACCACGCGCAGTTCCGGCTCTCCGCGCCGCACCAGCTTGCCGACGTTAAAGTAAGCCAGCGCGGTCAACAGACCGGCCGCCAGCCCGACCAGCGTGGCAACGTACTCCCCGTTGGGGGCGTCGGGGTGCAGCAATACCAAAATGCCGGCAAAGCCCAACAGCACGGAAAACAACAGCCGACCGGTCAGTTGCCCTCGGGTCGTGATGAACGCGATCGCCGACTGAAAGAGGGGATTGGTATAACCCAACGTGGTGGCGGTGGCGATCGGCAGATGTATCAGCGAATAAAAACCGCAGTACATCGCCGCATTGCCTATCGCCGCCCGCTTCATATGCAATCCGAGATGACGGGTGCGAAAACCGAGGCGCTGGATCTTGATCAGCGCCGCGACGATCAGCACATTGATGAGAGAACGATAAAAAATGATGTCGAAAAATCCGACCGTCGTCGACGCCAACTTGATGCAAGCACCCATCAGCGCAAAGAACCCGCTGGCGACGACCATCCACAAAGCTACCATGATCTTCTCTTATTAACGGCCTTTGGTCTGGGCCGTATCAACACTACCCGGCGGCTTTCACCGTCAACGGTTTATCGTCCGCGCAAGCGAAGAACACCAGCATTTCGGCGCCTTGCTCGCCGGAAACGCCCTGGTGCACGATATCCACGGTATCGGTAAACGAATCCCCCCGCCGGAACGTGCGGCGTTCACCGGTTTTCCTGACGGTGAGCGAAACGCTGCCGCCGCTCATGTACACTGCGCTGATGCAAGGATGCGTATGCCAGGCCAGTACCTTGTTCGGCTCTACCGTCACCTTCAGCATGGTGATCTGCGGTGCGCCGGCGGGATACTGACGATATGCCGTGCCCTCCCACGCGCTGTCGGTCTTGAGCAACATCGTTTTGACGATGCCTTCGCCATGCCCCTCGGCAGCCTGAACCGGCCCCTGAAATACTGCCAACAATGCCAAAATGCTCCACTTAACCATCTGATCGCTCCATGACTGCCGCGAGTAAAAATGCCAGGCGCCGCGCGCGGTGAACCTGGCGAGTTGAAAAAACAGCGTTGTGCTACAGTCCTTTGATGCGCTGCTCGTATTCCGCGATGCTCTCGGCGTAGTAGCGGTTAGGCGCCGCAAAGTTGCCCACCATCACTTCGATGAGGTACGGCCCCGGATGTTTCGCCGCGGCGTCGAGGGCTTCGTCCAGATCCTCCAGCGTCTCCGCCTTCGCGGAGGCGACCCCCAGGCTGTTGGCAAACGCTTTCCAGTCATGGTTGGGCAAGGCGGTATAGTCGGCGGAAATGCCGCGATTTTGCAGCGTGTCGATGTGCATGGCGCCGTGCGCGCTGTTGTTCATCACCACGAACACCACCTTCACGCCATAGCGCGCGGCGGTCTGAATTTCGATGCCGTGCATCAGCATGCAACCGTCGCCTGTCACCACGACGCAATCCCGCTGCGGTGCCGCCAGCTTGATGCCGATGCCCGCGCAAATGGCCCACCCCATCGGCGCCAGGGAGCTGGAGGTGTGATAATCCCCCCGCCCGGCCGCCAGCCAGTGATGCGCCATGAAAATGCGGTGTGCGCCCGAATCGACCACGACGTTGGTATCCGGATTCATGCGGCTGCGAATGTGTTTAATCGCATCGCCGGGATACAGCCGGCTTTCGCCCTGGGCGATGCGCGCCTGCAACGTCGGCTGCGGCTGTTCCAGCGGCAGTGCGCGAACCCCTTCCAACCAGGCGTCACGCAAGTGAGCCGCGTCGCCAAGCCGCGCGTCCTCATCGCCAACCGCGGCCAACAAACAGTGCAACGTACCGCTCAGGCTGGAAAATATCTGCAGATCCGGCTGGTAATGCGAGCTCACTTTGTCGAAGTCTTCGTCGATCGCCACCAGCGTTTTATTGCCGTGCAGTCTCGGGTTCCAGTTCAGACTGTCGCGCTGGCTGAGATCGCAGCCCAGCACCAGCAGCACGTCGACGCCTTCACCGTTGAGGGTTTCTACCGCGCGGGCATGCCCGGCAAAACCGTAGACCCCTAATGCCAGGGCGTGCCCTTCGGGAAACGCGCCCTTGCCGGACAACGTCGTGGCGACAGGCAAGCGGTATTTTTCCGCTACCCGCAACAACAGCGCGGCATCCTGCGGATTGTTCATCCGGTTGCCCACCAGGCAGGCGACGTTCAGGCCGCGCAGCAGATAATCATGCAGCAGCTGTTCCACCGCTTGCACATCCACGGCCGCTTCACGGTGCTGCGGCACTCGCTCAGGCTGGTCGCGACGATCGCCGAACGCGGTTTTCTTCTGCATGTCGACCGGCACGCTCAGATAGGCGCGCCCTTTCCGCTGTGGGTTCAGACTGGAGAGGCTGCGGCGCAGCTCATGCTGCAAGGTCAGGTTGTTTTTCGTTTCTATCGCGGCGCAAAGCAACGGTTTGACGATGGTCAGCTCATCGATGCCGCTGTTGCTGCCGTCCTGAAAAGCGCCCTGCGCCTCGTGATAGGTGGCGATGCTGCCGGCCAGGTACAGCACGGGGATCTTATCGGCTTGCGCGGCGGCCATCGCCGGCAGGAAATTCATGGTGCCGGGGCCTGAAATGCCCAAGCAGACGCCAAACTTTCGGCTGGCGCGGGCATAGCCATCGGCCATAAATCCGCATGCGGTTTCATGGGCACCGACGATGCCGACAATCTCGGAACGGTCAATAGAAGTGATTAACGGGTAAACCAGTTTGCCGGGGACCAAAAAGATATGTTGAATGCCGCGCGCTGCAAGGCCTTGAATAATGATATCGGCGTTGTTGCGTTCCATCTTCTCGGCGCCTGGCGCCACGGTAACTCTGACTCCGTCCTCCGTCGCCAGCGCAACGGGGGGGCACAGCATCTCTGCGTGAGACTCCATTTTTTTATATCCAGTCATATCATCGTGAGCTAACTTGATTCAGAGTCGATCCCACTTGGCGGTCGCCCAGAAATAACGGGAACCGGCTCTTATTCGTATTGCTTATGCATTAGGGTAGCCTTGGTGTAAAATATGCGTCGGGTCGCAGCATAAGCGCCGATAAGAATAAGCATTACCAGACAAAAATAAAGGTGCAAAACCGCTTCACGGTGATGCATTTATACATATCCTGAAACATTATAAATAATGATGATACGAAGCATTTTTTTCGGTCTCCACACCAGAATAAACACCGCATCACACCGCTTCCTTCCCCCTCCCGCCAGTCTGTACAGAGGAGGTGCGCAATGAACTGGGACGACGCCCGATTTTTTCTCGCCGTTGCGCGCTGCGGCACGCTACGCAAAGCCGCCAGCCAGCTGCATGTCGATCAGGCGACCGTCGGCCGACGGCTCTCCGCTTTCGAAGATGCGCTCGGCTCCAAGCTGTTTATCCGCACGCCGAAATCCTTCGCCCTCAGCCCGCTGGGGGAAGAAATGCTGGCGGACGTGATGAAGATGGAAAATGCGGTGCAGGCGATCAACCGTAAAGCCGCCAGCGGTGACGAAAGCCTGTGCGGCAACGTGCGCATCGCCACTACCGATACCCTGGCCGAAGCCTTCGTGGTGCCGGCGCTGCAAGATCTGCGGGAACGCTATCCGGCCATCACCGTCACGCTGCTGACGGCGGTCAACATCGCCGATATTTCTTACCACGGCGCAGATCTGGCGATCCGCGGCGCCCGTCCCGATGACGATGAGCTGATCATCAAACGGTTAGCCACCATCGAAATGGGCCTGTACGCCACTCAGCACTATTTGGCGCGGCGCGGCATGCCGGTCAAGGGCGAGCAGTTGCGCGGCCACGATCTGCTGATGTTCCCGCGCGAGCTGGTGCCGCGCCACTGGAACAATTTCTGCGGCGAGGCTCTGCACGAGCCCAACGTCGTGCTGCAATGCAATTCGCAGCTGCTGCTGCGTTCCGCCACTCGCAGCGGGCTGGGCATCGGCCTGCTCTCCGCTTTTTTGGCAGACAAAGACCCGGAACTGGTGCGCCTGTTCCCGGAGAACAAGGACTGGGTGGATATCTGGCTGGTGCTGCACCCCGATTTGCAACGCGCCGCCCGCGTGCGGGCGGTGGTGCAGGCGCTGGAAACGTCGTTTAGCGCCCATTACGGCTGAGCGCCGTTTCGCCCATAAAAAAAGGCCGCCGAAGCGACCTTTTTACTGTCTGAAGCGTTATCAGAACGTCGGCTGCGCCATCTGCACCAGCGAAATCAGCGGCTGCGGATAAACACCCAACAGCAGCACCAGCGCGGCGGAGATCAGCACCACGACGCCACCGGCGGTCAACGCCCAGTTGTTCGGGGTATCGCGCTGCAGCGATTCCGGCGCGCTGAGGAACAGGCTGACGGTCACGCGCAGGTAGTAGTACAGGCCGATGGCGCTGCCTACCACGACTGCGCCGGTCAGCCACCACAGGTGTGCGCTGACGCCCATTGCGATCACGAAGAACTTACCGATAAAGCCCAGCGTCATCGGAATACCGGCCAGCGACAGCATCATCACCGTCATCACCGCGGACAAGATTGGCTTATGCCAGAACAGGCCGCGGTAAGAGAACAGCGAATCCGCATCCGGGCCGCGGTATGGGCTGGACATCAGGCTGACCACGCCGAAGGCGCCCAGGCTGCTGAACAGGTAACCGGCCAGATAAACGCCGGCGGTTTCCAGCGACAGCTGATGGGTTTGCACCGCAATCAGCGCCACCAGCAGGTAGCCCAGGTGAGCGATCGACGAGTAACCCAGCAGACGCTTGATGTTGGTCTGGCTGATGGCCATCAGGTTGCCGAACAAGATAGAACAGAACGCGATGATCGACAGCACCAGGCGCAGCGCTTCGTTGTCGGCGGCCGGGGCATACAGGAACAGACGCATCACGACCGCGAAGATCGCGATCTTGCTGGCGGTCGCCAGGAAGGTCGAAACCGGCGCAGGCGCGCCCTGATACACGTCCGGCGTCCACAGTTGGAACGGCACCAGCGACAACTTGAAGCCCAGACCGACGATCATCATGCCCATGCCGGCCAGGATCAGCGGCTGGTGCATCATGTTTTCCTGCAGGCTCTTGCCGAGGCCGGCCAGCGACAGATCGCCGGATTCGGCGTACAGCAGCGCCATGCCGAACAGCAAGAACGACGACGCGGCGGCGGACAGCAGCATGTACTTGATGGCGGCTTCCAGCGGGCGCTTCTGGCGATAGGCGTAGCCCACCAGGCCGAACAGCGGCAGCGAGATAAGCTCAATGCCGATGAACAGCGAAGCCAGATGGTTGGCGCTCGCCAGCAGGATGCCGCCCATGGCGGCGATCAGCACCAGCAGGTAGAACTCTTCGCGGTTATCCGGATAGCCGACCAGCCACGGATAGGCGAAGGTGCAGGTCGCCAGACTCGCCAGCAGCACCAGCCCGGTGTAGAACATCGAGTAGCCGTCAACCCGCAGCAGCGGGGTGACGTCCATTGGGCCTGCCTGGCCGACAAAGTACAGCGAAAGCAGCGCCAGGTTGAGACCGATCACGGTCAGGGTGGCGTTGATAAAGTGGTCGCGTCGCCACGCAATGCCTAGCATCACAACCACCACCGTCAATCCGACGATCAACAGCGGCAGCAGTGCGATCAGTTGTTGAGGAGTTATTGTCATGGCGAATTACGGCCTTGTTGTTGAAATTGCTGAAACTGACGAACCAAACCAGTGTTGCACGTTGCTCATCGCCGCGTTGGAAGTATCCAGAATCGGCTGCGGGTAAACCCCCAGCAGAACCAGCAACACCACCAGCAGCAGAATGATGAACAATTCGCGCGCGGTCATGCCCTGCAGCGGCTGGTCTGACTTAGGCGCACCGTAGTAAGCACGCTGCATCATGATCAGCGAGTAAACCGAAGCGAACACCAGACCGAAGGTGGAGATCACGGTGATCACCGGCACCACCTGGTAGCTGCCGAACAGAATCATGAATTCGCCGACGAAGTTACCGGTACCCGGCATCCCCAGCGTAGCCACGGCGAAGAACAGCGACAGCGCAGGGATGAACTTGATCCGCCCCCACAGGCCGCCCATCTGACGCATGTCGCGGGTATGCAGACGCTCATACAGCTGGCCGCAGATGATAAACATACCGGCGGCGGACAGACCGTGCGCGATCATCTGGATCACTGCGCCCTGGTAAGCCAGCTGGCTGCCGGTGTAGATGGCGATCAGCACGAAGCCCATGTGCGAAACCGAGGTGTAGGCGATAAGACGCTTGATGTCGGTCTGCGCGAACGCCATCCAGGCGCCGTAGAAGATGCCGATCACGCCCAGCCACATGGCGATTGGCGCAAACTCGTGCGAAGCCTCAGGGAACAGCGGCAGGCTGAAACGCAGCAGGCCGTAGGCCGCCGTTTTCAGCAAGATGCCCGCCAGGTCGACGGAACCTGCGGTCGGTGCCTGGCTGTGCGCGTCCGGCAACCAGCCGTGCAGCGGTACCACCGGCATTTTCACCGCGAAGGCGATGAAGAAGCCCAGCATCAACAGATATTGCACGTTGTGGGACATCGGCGTTTGCAGCAGGTCTTCGTAATCGAAGGTCCACACGCCGGTCGCGTTGTAGTGCACGAACACCAGGCCCAGGATCGCAATCAGCATCACCAGACCGCTGGCCTGGGTGTAGATGAAGAACTTGGTCGCCGCGGTGATACGGGTTTTACCGTCCGACGCCTTGTGGCCCCACAGCGCGATCAGGAAGTACATCGGCACCAACATCATTTCCCAGAAGAAGAAGAACAGGAACATGTCGATGGCGAGGAACACGCCGATAACGCCGCCCAGGATCCACAGCAGGTTGAGGTGGAAGAAGCCCTGATACTTCTGGATTTCACGCCAGGAACAGAGGATCGCCAGCACGCCCAGCAGACCGGTCAACACCACCATCAGCAGCGACAGGCCGTCCAGCGCCAGGTGGATGGAGATGCCGAAGCGTGGGATCCACGGCAGCAGGAATTCGCTCTGCCACTGCGGAATGCCTTTCGGCGTGGTCAAGGTATAGCCGCCCTGCATCCACAGCTGCAGAGAGAGCGCCAACGTCAGCCCCATTGCGATCAGCGCTATCCAGCGCGGCACCTTAGTACCGAAGCGCTCAAGCTGCCAGCACAGCAGACCGCCGATAAAGGGGATAAGAATTAGCCAAGGTAATAGCATGGCGTTTTGTGTCCCTTATACGAATAATTTCAAACTTTGTACGTAGCGCCTGCCCGGCGCTACGCCCGAAAAATGCGTCTGTTTAAATTATTCAATTAAACCAAAATCAACAGAGCCAATACGACCACTGCACCCACACCCATAGACGCTATATACCAACGCACCTGACCGTTCTCGCTCACCGTCAGACCGCGGTTCCCCCAGCGGGAGAAGACGGCCGGCAGGTTCATCAGCGAGTTCAGCGGATCGCGCTGCAGCAGCTTCGCAATGCCCAGGTACGGCTTGACGAACACTTTGTCATACAGCCAGTCGAAGCCCCAGGCATGGAACCACCAGGTCGAGAAGAAACGCCCCGGCGCGCTGTTGGCGATGCTGTTGACCAGGCTACGTTTGCCCAGCCACAGCGCGGCCGCCAGCAGAATGCCGACGATAGCTACCACGCCGGAGGTGATTTCAAGCGTCAGCACGCTGCCGTGCGCCAGCTCGGTCGTATCCGGCAGCACGCCCTGCAACGGCGGCACGATCATCGCGCCGACGAAGGTGGACAGCACCAGCAGAACCAGCAGCGGCAGGTGGTGAGTGATGCCTTTACCGGCATGCGCTTTGATTTTCTCTTCGCCATGGAACACGATGAAAATCATACGGAAGGTGTACAGCGAGGTCATGAACGCGCCGACCAGGCCGGCCACCATCAGGTTGATGTGGCCGTTGGCCATCGCGCCCGCCAGGATCTCGTCCTTACTGAAGAAGCCGGCCGTGACCAGCGGCAACGCAGACAGCGCCGCGCCACCCACCAGGAAGCAGACGTACACCAGCGGGATGCTCTTGCGCAGGCCGCCCATCTTGAAGATGTTTTGCTCGTGGTGGCAAGCCAGGATCACCGAACCGGACGACAGGAACAGCAGCGCCTTGAAGAACGCGTGGGTCATCAGGTGGAAGATCGCCGCGTCCCATGCCTGCACGCCCAGCGCCAGGAACATGTAACCGATCTGGCTCATGGTGGAGTAAGCGAGCACGCGCTTGATGTCGGTCTGCACCAACGCGGCGAAGCCGGCCAGCAGCAGAGTGACCGCACCGACGATGCCCACCAGGTGCAGCACTTCCGGCGCCATCAGGAACAGGCCGTGCGTACGGGCGATCAGATAGACGCCCGCGGTCACCATGGTCGCCGCGTGGATCAGTGCGGAAACCGGGGTTGGGCCCGCCATCGCGTCCGCCAACCAGGTTTGCAACGGCAGCTGCGCCGATTTACCGACCGCGCCGCCCAGCAGCATCAGGGTCGCCCAAGTGATGGCCGTATCGCCCACCGCCAGTTTCTGCGGTGCCAGGATCATCAGCTCGCGGATATTCAGCGTGCCCAGCTCGTTGTAGAGGATGAACAGCGCGAATGCCAGGAACACGTCGCCCACGCGGGTGACGATAAAGGCTTTCATCGCCGCCGCGCCGTTGGCCGGATCTTTGTAGTAGAAACCGATCAACAGGTAGCTGCACAGGCCCACGCCTTCCCAACCCAGATACATCAGCAGCAGGTTGTCCGCCAGCACCAATACCACCATGCTGGCGATAAACAGGTTGGTGTAAGCGAAGAAGCGCGAATAGCCCTCTTCACCGCGCATGTACCAGGAAGCGAACATGTGGATGAAGAAGCCGACGCCGGTGACCACCGACAGCATGGTCAGCGACAGGCCGTCCAGCACCAGGGTCACGCCGATATTGAAGTTGCCGACGGCCATCCAGGTCCACAGGCTTTGCTCGAACAGCTGCACGCCGGCGGCTTTCTGGGCGAAGAAATCCATCGCCACATACACCGTGACCAGCGCAGCCAGGCCGATAGAACCCACGCCGACGGTGGCCGCCGTGTTTTCAGACCAACGACCGCGGGAAAATGCCAACAGCAGGAACCCGATCAGCGGTAGCAGAATTGTTAAATATAATAGGTTCATCCGCGCATCTCACTGACAGTATCAATATTCAGGGTATGACGACGACGGTAGAGCTGCAGCAGCAGCGCCAGACCGATACTGGCCTCGGCTGCCGCCAGGCTGATCGCCAGGATGTACATCACCTGTCCGTCCGCCTGGCCCCAGTAGCTTCCCGCCACGATAAACGCCAACGCCGCAGCGTTGATCATCACTTCCAGGCTGATCAGCATAAACAGCAGGTTGCGGCGCACCAGCAGCCCGGTCAACCCGAGCACAAACAGGATAGCCGCCAGGATCAGGCCGTGTTGAAGAGGGATCATGCTTGCTCCTCCGATTTTCTTCTCGCCATTTCGCCACCCACCGGCGCGTTGCTCAGCACCTCGCCAGGCTTGTGCTCGCGGCCGATATGGAAGGCGACAACCAGACCCGCCAACAGCAGCATTGAAGCCAGCTCAACCGCCAGTACGTAAGGCCCGAACAGGCTGATGCCCACCGCCTTCGCGTCAACCATCTCACCGCTGATGCCCTGATCGGATACGCTGCGGATCGCAACGATCAATACCACCAGCAGCGCCAGCGACAGCAGGCCAGGCCCGATCCACACCGTCGGCTTCATCCAGTCGCGCTCTTGCTGCTGCACGTTGCCGAGGTTAAGCATCATCACCACGAACACGAACAGCACCATGATGGCGCCCGCATAAACGATGATTTCCAACGCGGCGGCAAAGTAGGCGCCGAGAGAGAAGAAGACTGCCGAGATCGCCAATAACGAGACGATCAGATACAGCAGCGCATGCACAGGGTTGGTATGGGTGATCACGCGAATCGTCGCGGCCACCGCAATCAAACCTGCCAGATAAAATGCAATTTCCATGCTTGCTGGCTCCTTAGGGCAACAGACCTTTGACGTCGATCGGTTTGGCTTCGTTTTCGGCTTCGCCTTTGGCTTTGCCGTCAATCGCCATACCGGCCATCCGGTAGAAGTTATATTCCGGATATTT
>NZ_JVEL01000410.1:22078-25790 GCF_001076875.1 Serratia sp. 506_PEND | reverse complement strand
GCTGTTCGGCCAGCAACCGCTTCACCGCCGCCGCTACGCCGTCCTCCAGCCGCTGATGGCTGGCCAACGGCTGATATAAACGCTCAACCGGGAAGCTTCTCCCCTCGGACACCACTACCGGCGCTTCCGGCAGCAACTGCGACAGGCGAGCGTTATCCAAGGTGGCCGACATGATCAGCAGCTTCAGATCGTCGCGCAGCCCTTGCTGCACATCGAGCAGCAACGCCAGCGCCAGATCGGCCTGCAGGCTGCGTTCGTGGAATTCATCGAGGATCACCAACGACACGCCCTGCAGCTCGGCATCCTGCTGCAACATGCGGGTGAGAATGCCTTCCGTCACCACTTCCAGCCGGGTCTGCGGCCCGCTTTTACTTTCGGCGCGCATGCGGTAGCCCACGGTCTGGCCGGGCTCCTCCCCCAGTTGCTGTGCCAGGCGGTAAGCGACGTTTTTCGCCGCCAGCCGCCGCGGCTCCAGCATGATAATGCGCCCCGGCAACCCGGCCTTCGCCAGGAGCTGCAGCGGCAGCCAGGTGGATTTACCGGCGCCGGTCGGGGCGTGCAACAGCACCTGAGGAGCGGACTGCAACGCAGCCAGCAACTCATCAAGCACCGCGCTGACGGGCAATGAAGACACTGAACTCTCCGTGGTGGTTAACGATAAACGGCGTACAGTGTAGCATTAGCTTTGTCCCCGTAGCCTTTCAAACTGCGGCGTCGTTAGCTATAGTACGGAGCTCATTCGTGCGCCGCGCCCCTCGCGGGGCCGCTGCCAGCAACGTTTACCGCTGTTCCCGACCGTTTTGTCATGCATTTGCCGAGCCCTTATGTCCAATTCGCGCCGCCTGTTTTTCGCCCTGTCCTTGCCTGACGCCCTGCAACAGCAGGTGATCCGCTGGCGCGCCGAGGCGTTTGCGCCGGAGGCCGGCCGGCCGGTGGCTGCGGCCAATTTGCATCTGACGCTGGCGTTTCTCGGCGAGGTCACCGCGCAGAAAGAGCAAGCGCTGCGCAAGCTGGCCGGCCGCATCGTACAACCCGGGTTCAGCATGCGGCTCGACGATCTCGGCCATTGGCCGCGCCCCGGCGTGGTCTGGCTCGGCACCCNCCCGCCGCGCGCCGCGCGGGCTGCTGCAGCTGGCCGAGCTGCTGCGATCGCAGGCCGCCCGCAGCGGCTGCCATCAAAGCGCGCTGCCGTTCCATCCGCATGTCACGCTGCTGCGCGCCGCCACCCAGCCGGTGGCGATCCCGCCGGCGACGCCGGGCTGGGCGTTCAGCGCCGACGCCTTTTCCTTATATGAGTCGGTGTTCGAAAACGGCCGCACCCGCTATCAACACCTCGAACAGTGGCCGCTGGCCAAGCAGGCATCCGCATGATTTTTTCTCCACCGCTGCGTTCCGCCACGCTGATCAAACGTTACAAACGCTTTCTGGCGGACGTGATCACCCCGGAAGGGGAAACCTTTACGCTGCACTGCGCCAATACCGGCGCCATGACCGGCTGCGCCACGCCCGGCGACACCGTTTGGTACTCCACTTCGGACAATCCCAAGCGCAAATACGCTCACAGCTGGGAGTTGACCCATACCCAACAGGGGCACTGGATCTGCGTCAATACCCTGCGCGCCAACGCGCTGGTGCGCGAGGCGATTGAACACAATTTAATCAATGAATTATCCGGTTACAGTAAAATCAGCGGCGAGGTGAAATACGGCGGTGAAAACAGCCGTATCGATTTGTTATTACAGGCAGAAAATCGGGTTAACTGCTATATTGAAGTTAAGTCAGTCACATTACTGCAACAACAACGTGGTTACTTTCCTGATGCGGTAACGCTCAGAGGGCAAAAGCACCTGCGTGAGTTGCTCAGCGTGGTTGAAAGCGGGCAACGGGCGGTGTTGTTCTTTGCCGTGTTACACAGCGGTATTGAGCAGGTCGCACCGGCACATCATATAGATGAGCGCTATGCGGCGCTGTTGGCACAGGTCCGGCAGTTGGGAGTGGAAGTGGTTTGCTACGGGGCAAAATTATCACCTGACGGTATTTATCTCTGCGATAAGCTGCCGTTTTTTATCGATTAGCGCAGTCGGGTCCCTATAAATAGACAACCGGCCAGCACGATCGCCAAATACGCCCTCCTTCACACGATTGTCAAGCGGGCGACAGGAATAATTGCCAACCTACCTTCCTTCTGTTATTTATAGCGGCCTGTTTTTCCCCCGCATTGGGGATTCGATAGTGCGTGTGTATGTAGGAGAAGCAACATGCAAGAAGGGCAAAACCGTAAAACCTCGTCCTTGAGCATTCTCGCCATCGCTGGGGTGGAGCCGTACCAAGAGAAGCCGGGCGAAGAGTACATGAACGACGCCCAGTTGTCGCATTTCAAGCGCATTCTTGAAGCGTGGCGCAACCAGCTCAGGGACGAAGTGGACCGTACTGTATCGCATATGCAAGAAGAGGCAGCCAACTTCCCTGATCCGGCCGACCGTGCCACTCAGGAAGAAGAGTTCAGCCTTGAACTGCGTAACCGTGACCGTGAACGCAAACTGATCAAAAAGATCGAGAAAACGCTGAAGAAAGTGGAAGACGATGATTTCGGCTACTGCGAATCTTGTGGCGTGGAGATCGGTATTCGTCGCCTCGAAGCGCGTCCGACCGCCGATCTGTGCATCGACTGCAAGACGCTGGCCGAGATCCGCGAAAAGCAGATGGCCGGCTAATACCGCTACTCTAAATGATTGGAGCTGCATCAAGGCGGCAAGAATGCGCATCCCGATGAGCTTACTCAAGTAAGTGATTCGGGTAAGCAGGCGCAGCTAACACAGATGCAGTTTCAAGCATAACGAGTATGTTACCGCTGCGGCGTGCGTACCCGCGTGCGCCGCACAGAGAAAAGGGAACCCCTCCCCTCTGATATGCAAGAAAGTCATTATGTGGGGCGTTTTGCCCCATCGCCTTCCGGGGATCTGCATTTCGGTTCGCTGATTGCCGCTCTGGGAAGCTACCTTCAGGCTCGCGCCCAACGCGGGCAGTGGCTGGTTCGCATCGAAGATATCGACCCGCCGCGTGAAGTCCCCGGCGCCGCCGCTCGCATCCTGTCCGCGCTGGAACATTATGGTCTCCACTGGGACGGCCAGGTCATCTATCAATCCCAACGTCACGACGCCTATCGCGCCGCGCTGGATCTGTTGCAGCGCCAGGGGCTCAGCTATTACTGCACCTGCACCCGCAGCCGCATCCAGCACATCGGCGGATTGTACGACGGCCACTGTCGTGACTTGCAGCTCGGCCCGCAGGGCGCCGCCATCCGCTTGCGCCAGACCGCGCCCGTTTACCGGTTCCACGATCGCCTGCAGGGAGAATTGCAGGCCGATCCGGCGCTGGCGGGGGAAGACTTTATCATTCGCCGCCGCGATGGGCTGTTCGCCTACAACCTGGCGGTGGTGATCGACGACCATTTTCAGGGCGTGACCGAGATTGTCCGCGGCGCCGATCTGATCGAACCGACGGTGCGCCAAATTGCCCTCTACCGCCAGCTGCAGGCGCCAGTGCCCGCTTATGTGCATCTGCCGCTGGCGCTGGGCGCCAACGGCATCAAGCTGTCGAAGCAAAATCATGCGCCGGCGTTGCCCGCCGGCGATCCGCGGCCGGTGCTGATCGCCGCGCTGAAATTTCTGCGCCAACCGCTGCCGGAAAGCTGGCAAGATCTTGACCTGCC
>NZ_JVEL01000410.1:0-22062 GCF_001076875.1 Serratia sp. 506_PEND | reverse complement strand
GGGCGATCGAACACTGGCGGTTGGAAAACGTGCCGCGTCAGGAGGCTATCCCTCTGGATGAAAACACGCCGGCATTCTCAAAGGAGCCATGGTGAGCTATGATTAGCCGCTATTTTTTGTTAGCTCCATTTTTATCAGTCACTATCGAGGTGTACCATTTTTACCCGAGTAGCCAACTTCTGTCGTAAGGTACTGACCCGCGATGACAAGCTGCCCCGCGACGACGCGGCGGCCGGCGATAAAAACGTAGTCCGCGAAGAGCGTGCCGCGGCGCCAAGCAGCCCTGCGCCGCAGCCGCGCGCCGCCGATAACGGCAGCAACGCCCCTGCCCGCCGCTCAACGCCGCGCAAGCGTCCGCCTTTTCCTCTCGCCGAGAGCAACGACTCGATGACCGTGATCCCGCGCGAACAGCACTCGATCTCCCGTAAAGACATCAGCGAAAATGCGCTGAAAGTGCTTTATCGCCTGAACAAGTCCGGCTACGAGGCTTATCTGGTCGGCGGCGGGGTGCGCGATCTGTTGCTCGGTAAAAAGCCGAAAGACTTCGACATCACCACCAACGCCACGCCGGAACAAGTGCGCAAACTGTTCCGCAACTGCCGCCTGGTCGGCCGCCGCTTCCGTCTGGCGCACGTGATGTTTGGGCCGGAGATCATCGAAGTGGCCACCTTCCGCGGTCACCACGAACAGAATCAGGAATCCGACAAGAATTCCTCCCAGCAGGCGCAAAACGGCATGCTGCTGCGCGACAACATCTTCGGTTCGATCGAGGAAGACGCCCAGCGCCGTGATTTCACCATCAACAGCCTGTACTACGGCGTGGCGGATTTCACCCTGCGCGATTACGTCGGCGGCCTGAACGATCTGAAACAAGGCGTGATCCGCCTGATCGGCGATCCGGAAACCCGCTACCGCGAAGATCCGGTGCGCATGCTGCGCGCGGTGCGCTTCGCCGCCAAGCTGGGCATGCGCATCAGCGAAGAGACCGCCGAGCCGATCCCGCGCCTGGCCTCGCTGCTGCATGAGATCCCGCCGGCGCGTCTGTTCGAAGAATCCCTCAAGCTGCTGCAGGCGGGTTACGGTTTCCAAACCTACCTGAAGCTGTGCGAATATCAGCTGTTCCAACCGCTGTTCCCGCTGATCGCCCGCAACTTCACGCCGAACCACGATACGCCGATGGAGCGCATTCTGGTGCAGGTGCTGAAGAACACCGATCATCGTCTGCAGAACGACATGCGCGTCAACCCGGCGTTCCTGTTCGCCGCCATGCTGTGGTACCCGCTGCTGGAGCACGCGCAGAAGCTGGCGCAGGAAAGCGGCCTGGCCTACTACGACGCCTTCGCGCTGGCGATGAACGATGTGCTCGACGAGCAGTGCCGCTCGTTGGCGATCCCGAAACGCATCACCACGCTGGTGCGCGATATCTGGCAGTTGCAGCTGCGCCTGTCTCGCCGTCAGGGCAAACGCGCGCACAAACTGATGGAACATCCGAAATTCCGCGCCGCCTATGATCTGCTGGCGCTGCGTGCGGAAGTGGAAGACAATCAGGAGATGCTGCGTCTGGCCGAGTGGTGGGGCGAGTTCCAGGACGCCACGCCGGCGCGACAGAAAGCCATGCTGAGCACCCTGGGCGACGATCCGGCGCCGCGCCGCGCGCGCCAACGCCGCCCTCGCCGCCGGGCACCGCGCAAAGAAGGGGCATAATGATCCGCGTTTATATCGCGCTGGGCAGCAACCTGGCGCAGCCGCTGCAACAGGTTAACGCCGCGCTGGAGGCGCTGGAGCATCTCCCGCGCACCCGGCTGGTCATCTGTTCTTCGTTTTACCGCACCAAGCCGCTGGGGCCGCAAAACCAGCCGGACTTTCTCAACGCGGTGGTGGCGCTGGATACCCTGTTGCCGCCCGAACAGCTGCTCGACCATACCCAGGCGATAGAACGCAATCAGGGGCGCGTGCGCAAGGATGAGCGCTGGGGGCCGCGCACGCTCGATCTGGATATCATGCTGTACAGCGACAAGGTGATCCATACCGAGCGCCTGACGGTGCCGCATTACGGCCTGAAAGAGCGCGAATTCATGCTCTACCCGCTGGCGGAAATCGCCCCCGATCTGATTTTCCCCGATGGCGAACCGCTCGCCAGCTGCCTCAAGCGCGTGCCGGAAAACGGCATGGCGCTGTGGCATCAGCCAAAACCCAAGTCCTGACCCACCTACAGCGCCAACCGCGCTACAAATCCCCCCGCCGGGCGATTGGCGAAACTGACCTGCAAACCATGCAAGCCGGCGATACGCTGCACGATAGATAACCCCAGACCGCTGCCGGTTTGTTCCTGTCCCGGCGGGCGGTAGAAACGTTCTCCGAGCCGCGCCAGATGCTCCGTGGTGACACCCGGACCGTCGTCCGCCACCGTCAGCGAACGTTCGCTCAACGTCACGGTGACGACGCCGCCCTGCGGGGTATAGCGCACCGCGTTGTCCAGCAGATTGCGCAACAGCAACGACAGCAGCAAGGTTTCTCCCTGACGCGGCGGTGGCGTTCCCTGATGTTCATAGCGTAGCGTCACGCCCGCCGCATGGGCCTGCCGATCCTGCTCCGCCAGGGTCATCGTCACCAGATCGTTCCAGTCGACCGGCGCAAGTTCGGCCAGATCCGACAGCGAATCCAGCCGCGACAGCGTCAGCAGTTGATCCACCAGCCGGGTGGCGCGGTCGATGCCGAGCGTCAGATTGTCCAGCGCGTGCTCACGCATCGGCGCATCGTCCCCCGCCAGCTGCACCACTTCAGTCTGCACCCGCAGCGCCGCCAGCGGGCTGCGCAACTCGTGCGCGGCATCGGAGGTGAAGCGCCGCTCCCGCACCAGCAAAGCGTTGATGCGGGCGAACAGCGCATTGAGCGCATCCACCAGCGGGCGCACCTCGGTCGGCACCTGGCGCGCATCCAGCGGCGTGGCGTCATCGGGCGCGCGCCGGCGCAAACCGGCCGCCACCGCGCGCAGCGGCCGCAGCTCGCGCCCGACCATCAGCGCGATCAGCAGCATCAGCACCGGCAGCGTCGCCAGCCAGGGCACCAATTGGCCCGTCACCATGCCCAGCGCCATATCGCGCCGGTAATCCCACTCCTGCCCCACGACAATGCGATAGCGCCCGTCGGGGCTGGTCAGCCATACCAGACGCCAGCTGTCGTCATCGCCTTTGCGCTCGCCGTCGGTAAAACCTTCACGCTCCCCGTCAAACAGGAAATCAGCGCCGTTCTCGCCGTCGTTGAGCAGCATCTTGCCTTGGCGATCGAAGATGGCGAACGCCAGCGCGTCGTCGTCCTGCTCGCCGCGCTTGCCGTGATGCACCAGCTTCTTGGTTTTCGGCAGGCTGCGCGCGCTTTCATCGGCCAACAGATCGCCGAGGTTGGCGGTCGCCAGCCTTTTGGCGAACAGCATCTGTTGGGTGTCGAACACTTCGTTGATGGTGTTGCGCGACATCACCCAGGCCACCACGCTGGCGGTGCTCCAGGTCAGCAGCGCCAACAGGCTGAAGATCAGGATCAGGCGCAGCCGCAGGCTGAGACGCTTCACGGCGCATCCCCCAGCGTGTAACCCACGCCGTGGATGGTGCGGATGAAGCCGTTGCCCAGCTTGCGCCGCAGGTGGTGAATATGCACCTCCACCGCGTTGCTGCTCACGTCGTCGTCCCAGTTGTACAGTTTCTCCTGAATCAACGGCCGCGCCAGCACCCGCCCCTTGTTGTGCAGAAACAGCTCCAGCACCGCCAATTCGCGCGGCGTCAGCGTCACCGGTTCGCCGTTGCAGCTCACGCTGCGGGTGGCGCTGTCGAACACTACGTTGCCGTGCGTCAGCTGCGGCATCAGTTGGCCGTGACGACGCCGGATCAGCGCCTGCAGGCGCGCCGCCACTTCGGCGAGCGCGAACGGCTTGCACAGATAATCGTCGGCGCCGCTTTGCAGCCCGCTGACCCGCTGCTCCAGCGCGTCGCGGGCGGTGAGGATCAGCACCGGCACGTCCTGCCCGGCCTGGCGCCATTGGCGCAGCAGATCCAGGCCGTCGAGGCCCGGCAGGCTGAGATCGAGGATCACCGCGTCGTACGGCGCACTGTCCAGCGCATTTTTGCCGACGGCGCCGTCGGTGAACCAGTCCAGGTTGAAGCCGAGTTTGGTCAGCCCGGCCTTGATGCCGTCACCGATCAGTTTGTCATCTTCGATCAACAGAATTCGCATGAGTATCCCTTTTGAGTCTTGGCGCCATTGCACCACAAGGTTCTTAAGAACCGCTTAAGCATGGCGATCCGCGCTACCCACCCCGATCGGGTTACAGTAGAATGGCTGCACTTTTTTGCAGCCTGGGCCTGCGTAAGCCGCACGGCCCGTTTCAGGAGACGTTGTGATGAAACCCACCACCGTGACCCATTTGCGCCAGTGGAAACAGGAGCAGCGCAAGTTTGCTACCCTTACCGCCTACGATGCCAGCTTTGCCAAACTGTTTGAAGAGCAAGGCATCAAAGTCCTGTTGGTGGGCGATTCGCTGGGCATGACGCTGCAGGGCCACGACTCCACGCTGCCGGTCACCGTCGCCGACGTGGCCTACCACACGCGCGCCGTGCGCCGCGGCGCGCCGGCCTGCCTGCTGCTGGCCGATCTGCCGTTCATGAGTTACGCCACCCCGGAACAGACCTTCGCCAACGCCGCCGAGCTGATGCGCGCCGGCGCCAACATGGTGAAACTGGAAGGCGGCAGCTGGCTGTGCGACACGGTGAAAATGCTCGCTGAACGCGCGGTACCGGTGTGCGGCCACCTGGGCCTGACGCCGCAGTCGGTCAACGTGTTCGGCGGCTATAAGGTGCAAGGGCGCGACGAACTGGCCGCCAAACAGCTGTTGCAGGACGCGCAGAATCTGGAACTGGCTGGCATTCAGCTGCTGGTGCTGGAATGCGTGCCGACCGAGCTGGCGCGCCAGATCACCGAAGCGCTGTCCATTCCGGTCATCGGCATCGGCGCCGGCAACGGCACCGACGGCCAGATCCTGGTGATGCATGACGCCTTCGGCATCACCGGCGGCCACACGCCGAAGTTCGCCAAGAACTTCCTGGCGCAGAGCGGCGATATCCGCACGGCGGTGCAGCATTACATTCAGGAAGTGGAGCAAGGCCTCTACCCGGCGGCTGAACACTCTTTTAACTAAGCGATGGTTCCAGGAGTCCCCCAATGATTATTATCGAAACCCTGCCGATGCTGCGTCAGCAGATCCGCCGCTGGCGCCAGGAAGGCAAACGCATCGCGCTGGTGCCGACCATGGGCAACCTGCACGACGGCCACATGACGCTGGTCGATGAAGCGCGCGCCCGCGCCGACGTGGTGGTGGTGAGCATCTTCGTTAACCCGATGCAGTTCGATCGGCCGGACGATCTGGCGCGCTACCCGCGCACGCTGCAGGAAGACAGCGAGAAGCTGACCCGCCGCGGCGTCGATCTGGTGTTTGCGCCGGCCCCGGCCGCGGTTTATCCGCAGGGCCTGGAGCAGCAGACCTACGTCGATGTGCCGGGCATCTCCACCATCCTGGAAGGCGCAAGCCGGCCGGGCCACTTCCGCGGCGTTTCCACCATCGTCAGCAAGCTGTTCAACCTGGTGCAGCCTGATTTGGCCTGTTTCGGCGAGAAGGATTACCAACAGCTGGCGCTGATCCGCAAAATGGTGGCGGACATGGGTTACGACATCGATATCGTCGGCGTGCCGACCGTGCGCGCCAAAGACGGCCTGGCCCTCAGCTCGCGCAACGGTTACCTGACCGCCGAAGAACGCAAGGTTGCGCCGCAGCTGAGCAAAATCATGAACGCGCTGGCGCAACAGTTGGCCAATGGCGAGCGCCAGGTCGAAACGCTGCTGGAGCAGACCGCCGAGCAGCTGCGCGCCGCCGGCTTTACGCCGGATGAGTTGTTTATTCGCGACGCCGACAGCCTGCAGCCGCTGACGGTGGACAGCCAGCGGGCGGTGGTGCTGATGGCCGCCTGGCTGGGCAAGGCGCGTCTTATCGACAACCAGCAGGTCGACCTGACGCTGTAAGCCGTTTTTTATACTGTCGTCACCCTGAAGCCCTGGCCATTGGTAGACAATGGCGAAGCAATCGGTGACGATAGAGATTGCAGGGATGCAGGAGAGATGTTCAACCCCAGCGCCTGTGAAGGCCGATATTCAGTTAGGTAAAGCTATGATACGTACTATGCTGCAAGGCAAGCTGCATCGCGTCAAAGTCACTCAGGCTGACTTGCACTATGAAGGATCCTGCGCCATCGACCAGGATTTCCTGGAGGCCGCCGGCATTCTGGAATATGAAGCGATCGATATTTACAACGTGGATAACGGCCAGCGCTTCTCCACCTACGCCATCGCCGCCGAGCGCGGTTCGCGCATCATATCGGTCAACGGCGCCGCCGCGCGCTGCGCCTGCGTCGGCGACAAACTGATCATCTGCTCCTATGTGCAAATGACCGACGCCGACGCCCGCCAGCACCACCCGAAAGTCGCCTATTTCGAAGGTGACAACAACCTGCAGCGCAAGGCGAAAGCCGTGCCGGTTCAGGTCGCCTGACAATAAAACGGGCGCCTTGCGCGCCCGTTCTTCCTTATTGCACCACCACCGTGCCCGGCTTGTTGGCTATCCGATCCGCCATGGTCTGGATCGAGTCGGTGCGCAGAATATACAGCCGCTTCAGCGTATAGGGGTTATCCCCCGGCTTCACCTTGCCCTGCACCGTTGTCACCGCCAGATGGAACCCGGCGTCCTGCGCCGCCTGAATCGCCCGTTGGTTATAACCGCCGAACGGGTAGGACAGATACAGCACGTGCGGGTTGAACTGCGACAGCGCGCGGCGCGAGCGCTCAAAATCGAACTCGATATTGTGCAGCGAACGGCTCAGCAAAATCGGCTGGCGATTGCCGTCGGTGCGGTGCAGGAAATGGGTATGCGACTGCACGTCGAACACGTCCTGAATCTGCTTGAGCTCCGAGACGCTCATAAACTGCAGCGAGTCCGGGTTCCATTTCTGCGGGTGGCGTTTGATGCGCGAAGAGATGATGAACGCCGTGGCGCGGAAACCGTAATCCTTCAGCACCGGATAAGCGTAGCGATACACCGATTTCAGGCCGTCGTCAAAAGTCAGCACGATCGCCTTGCCCGGCAGGTTGATCTGATTTTTCAGGTAGGCTTCCAGCTGGTACAGCGAAATGGTGTCGTAGCCCGCCTGCTTCAGGTAGGTCATCTGGTTGCTGAACGCCACGTCTGAAGTGGTGGTCGAGGTGTGGCGGAAGCGTTTGTTCTCTTCGTTTTTCAGCAGGTGGTGGTAAGTCAGCACCGGTATGCCGTTATCGATCTCGCAGTCCAACTCATTAATGAACCCCAGCCGCTCGCCGATGTTGACCTCGTACCAGGTGTTGTTCAGGCGATCCTTCAGCTTGCCGATGATCGGATAGCGCAGGTTGCCTTCCAGCGTGCCCAAGACTTCGCTGTCCTTGTCCGCTGCGGTGTATACGTCGATCGTTTTTTGCGTGATCAGATTCTGGTTGGTCAGCGGTTTGTTCAGCTCGCCCAAATCGTCTTGCACCTTGCGCGACTTCTTCAATTCACGCACGTCGTCTTTATCGATAAAGCCGGTACCATGCCCAAATTTGAATTCGTAGTATTCCGCATCCGCCGGGAACACCTGGATCAGTTGCCCGCGCTTCACTTCCCCTACCGGGATCACATGCTCGCCCACCAACGCATAGACTTCGCTATCGCGCTGCGCTTCCATGTATTCAGATTTAACCGCGCTGTCTTCCGACAGCAGACTAGCCAGGCTCACAGGGGAAACCAACGACATCAGAATGCCGAGCAACCCAGCCGTTAACGTGTATTGAGACCGCATGATGATGTTCTGCTTACGAGTGCGTAATGACAAAAGTGGAGGAAATGTGGAGCGCCAGCATAGCACGATTTGAACAGCGGGGAACTAGCGGTTATTTGAGCAATTCTATTGATTTACGCGCCGCCTGCGCCAAATCAAGAAAAGCGCCCCCGCCGGGAAAGCGAGGGCGCGATACGATCAGCTGCGCAGGCCGCGGCCGCGCTCGATCAGGTACCAGGACAGCAGGTAAAACACCGCGATAAACGCCACCAGCACCGCCATGGTGAACGCCAGCGGCACATCGTTGATGCCGAGGAAACCGTAGCGGAAGCCGCTGATCATATAAACGATGGGGTTCAGCTTGGACACCGCCTGCCAGAATGGCGGCAGCAGCGACAGCGAGTAGAACACCCCGCCCAGGTAAGTCAGCGGCGTCAGCACGAAGGTCGGGATCAGGCTGATGTCGTCGAAAGTGGTGGCGAACACCGCATTGATCAGCCCCGCCAGCGAGAACAGGATCGCCGTCAGCAGCAGCGTCAGCGCAATCACCCACCAGGCATGCACCTGCAGCGGCACGAAGAACAGCGAAATGATGGTCACCAGCACGCCGACGCAGATGCCGCGCGCCACGCCGCCGCCGACATAGCCGGCGATCACCACGTGGGTCGGCACCGGCGCCACCAGCAGTTCCTCAATGTTGCGCTGAAACTTGGCGCTGAAGAACGACGAGGCGACGTTGGCATAGGAGTTGGTGATCACCGCCATCATGATAAGGCCGGGCACGATGAACTGCATGTAGCTGAAGCCGTGCATATCGCCGATGCGCGAGCCGATCAGGTTACCGAAGATGATGAAGTACAGCGTCATAGTGATCACCGGCGGCACCAGGGTCTGGATCCAGATGCGCGCGAACCGGTTTACCTCTTTGGCCCAGATGCTCTGTAAGGCCACCCAATACAAACGCGTCATGCTTTCTCTCCATTGCCGTTAACCAGGGTGACAAACAGCTCTTCCAGGCGGTTCGCCTTATTGCGCATGCTCAGCACCTGCACGCCCTGCGCGCTCAGCTGGGCGAACAGGCCGTTCAGCCCTTGCTCGCGCATCACCTCCACTTCCAGCGTCGAGGTATCCGTCAGGCGGCTGTGGTAACCGTCCAGCTTCGGCAGCGGGCTCTTCGCCGCCAGATCGAGGATGAAGGTTTCCGACTTCAGCTTGGCCAGCAGCCCCTTCATCGAGGTGTTTTCCACCAGTTCCCCGTTCTGGATGATGCCGATGTTGCGGCACAGCATTTCCGCCTCTTCCAGATAGTGGGTGGTGAGGATAATGGTGGTGCCCTGGGCGTTCAGCTCTTTCAGGAAGCCCCACATCGAGCGACGCAGCTCAATATCCACCCCGGCGGTCGGCTCATCGAGAATCAGCAGCTTCGGCTGATGCATCAACGCGCGGGCGATCATCAGGCGGCGCTTCATGCCGCCGGACAGCATGCGGGCGCGCTCGTTGCGCTTGCCCCACAGATCCAGCTGATTGAGGTATTTTTCGGCGCGCGCCATCGCTTCACGCCGCGTGACGCCGTAGTAACCCGCCTGGTTCACCACGATCTGCAACACGGTCTCAAACGGGTTGAAGTTGAACTCCTGCGGCACCAGGCCGAGCTGGCGCTTGGCGTTGACGATGTCTTTATCGATGTCGTAACCGAACACCCGCACGCTGCCGGCGGTTTTGTTCACCAGCGAGCTGATGATGCCGATGGTGGTGGACTTTCCGGCGCCGTTTGGCCCCAGCAGGGCATAAAAGTCCCCCGCTTCGACGCTCAGGTCGATGCCGCGCAGCGCCTTGACGCCACCGGCGTAAGTCTTGGTCAGCTGCGCTAATTCCAGTGCATAATTCATATGTAAAATAGTACCTTATAACGATGAGTATGCCGCCGCGCCCCTGTTTGCGAGGCTTGAAACACTAACAATAATCCTAGCATCGACGGCGTTTTCACTGCGTCGAATCCGTGCGGTAAATGCGGCTGCACCACTGTTCCGATTTCCAAATTGTGACGCTTACCCTATATTACCCCAACGCAATCTGTCCGTTACGGGTCAATCACCTTCATGAAAGAAATCGAAGAGCTTATCGCCAACAACCAGGCCTGGTCGGCCAATATCAGTCAGGAAGACCCGGAATTTTTCGAACGTTTAGCCCAGGCGCAAAAGCCCCGCTTCTTATGGATTGGTTGCTCTGACAGCCGCGTTCCCGCAGAACGCCTGACCGGCCTCGAGCCGGGTGAACTGTTCGTCCATCGCAACGTGGCGAACCTCGTGATCCACACCGATCTTAACTGCCTGTCGGTGGTGCAGTATGCGGTAGATGTGCTGGAAGTCGAACACATCATCATCTGCGGCCACCTGGGCTGCGGCGGCGTGCAGGCGGCGGTGGAAAACCCGGAGCTGGGATTGATCGACAACTGGCTGCTGCACATTCGCGATCTGTGGTACAAGCACAGCTCGCTGCTGGGCGAGCTGCCGCCGGAACAGCGTTTCGACATGCTGTGCGAGATCAACGTCATTGAACAGGTGTACAACCTGGGCCACTCCACCATCATGCAGTCCGCCTGGAAGCGCGGCCAGAAGGTGATGATCCACGGTTGGGTGTACGGCATTCAGGACGGCCGTCTGCGCGATATGGAAGTGCTGGCGACCAGCCGCGAGAGCCTGGAGATGGGCTACCGCAAAGCGATAGCCAAACTGAAGCAGGATAAAGGCGTATAACCCCGCCGCGGGCGCGGCTTGCCGCGCCCCACATCCAATTACTCGTCCAGCAGCACCACTTTGCCGACGTACGGCAGGTGACGGTAGCGCTGAGCGTAGTCGATGCCATACCCCACCACGAACTCATCCGGGATCGAGAAGCCGACATATTCGACCGGCACCTGCACTTCACGGCGCTCAGGTTTGTCCAGCAAGGTGCAAATCGCCAGCGATTTCGGCCCGCGCAGCGCCAAAATCTCGCGCACTTTGTTCAGCGTGTTGCCGGAATCGATGATGTCTTCCACGATCAACACGTCTTTGCCGCGAATGTCTTCGTCCAGATCCTTGAGGATCTTCACGTCGCGGGTGGTGGACATGCCGCTGCCGTAGCTGGAGGCGGTCATAAAGTCGACTTCGTGCGGCACCTCGATCGCGCGGCAGAGATCGGCCATGAACATGAAGGAGCCGCGCAGCAGCCCGACCAGCACCATGTCGCTGCCGCTGTCGCGGTAATGTTCGGTGATCTGGCGGCCAATTTCGGCGATACGGGTCTTAACTTCCTGCTCGGAAATCATTACGTCTACAGTGTGTTTCATAGTATTCAGGTCAGTTGCCGGAAGAAAGGCGCAGAGTTTAGCATAGCCTTTCGCCGGTGGCGACGCGAGCGCACCGCCACCTGAGCGATGGACCGCGATCAGTCGTCGACGGTAAAGCCCATCATCATGCCGGTATCTTCGTGTTCCAACAGGTGGCAGTGGGCCATATACGCATGTTCGCTACTTGCCGGATGATCGAAGCGCACCAGCACTTCGCTGCGCCACCCTTCGACGCGCACCGTGTCCTTCCAGCCGCTGCGATGCGCCGCCGGCGGTTTGCCGTTTTCCGACAAGATACGGAACTGGGTGCCGTGAATGTGGAACGGGTGCAACATCATGTCGCCCTCACCGGAAATGGTCCATTTCTCATACTGGCCCCGTTTGGCGGCGAACATCGGCTTGGTCATATCGAAGGCCTTGCCGTTGATCATGTTGCCGTGGCCGAAGTCGAACGGTTTGGCTTTGCTCTGCGCGCCGCCGTGATCCATCCCGGCCATCTTGCCATGATCCATGCCCTTCATGTTGCCGTGGTCCATGCCCTGCATGCCGCCCTTTTCCATGCCTTTCATGTCTCCAGCGCCCGTCGCGCCATGATTCATGCTCATGCCGGCCATCGCCTGGTGACCATAACGATCCATCAGCGCCTGCATGCCGAGCCTATCCAGCTGCGGATCCATCATCAGCTGCAGCCAACGCTCCTGGATACCAGTGGTGGCAGGCAATGTCGGCAGCTTCACCAGGCTGTCCGGCATGGTTTTGATACCCTGCGCCAACGACGGCTGAATGCGCAGCACCGGCAGCGGTTGATCGAACGGCGCCAACGTCATGCCCATCTGCTTCACCGGCAGCGTCACGATATCAAACGCTTTCCCGTCGGAGGCATCGACCAGCACTTCAAAGCGTTCGCCCATCAGCATCGGCAGCTCGGTCAGCTTCACCGGCTCCGCCAGGAAACCGCCGTCGCTGGCGATAGCATACAGCGGACGGTTGTCACTGGCCGCCAGATTCAACGAGCGGGCGTTGCAGCCGTTGAGAAAACGCAAACGCAGCCAGCCGCGCGGCGCCAGATGTTGCGGATACTGCGCGCCGTTGGTGAACATGCGATCGCCAAACCAGCCCACCGCCGCGCTCATCACGTCCAGGCGGTATTCGATCTGCGCGTCTTTGCCCAGCCGCTTATCCTGCAGGATCACCGGAATATCATCCTGCCCCCAGGTTTTCGGCAGCGGCAGTTTGGCGCTTTCATCGTCTTCCAGCAGTACCAACCCCGCCAGCCCCATCATCACCTGGCTGCCGGTTTTACCGTGCGTGTGCGGGTGGAACCAGCAGGTGGCCGCCGGTTGATCGACGGTGAAATTCACCGTGCGCGTCGCGCCGGGGTGGATCAGCGCCTGCGGGCCGCCATCGACGTCGCCGGGAATTTCCAGCCCGTGCCAGTGGACGGTACTGGCCTCCGCCAGGCTGTTTTTGATATCGACCGTCACCGGCTGGCCACGCTGCAGCTTCACCGCCGGCCCGAGCAGCGCGCCGTTGAATCCCCAGGTTTTGGTGGCGGCGCCGGGCAACCAGCGGGTTTCCCCCGCCTGCAGCGCCAGCGCAATCTTTCCCTGCGCGCCCGGCGTCAACAGCGGCGGTACCGGCAGGGCCGGCCGATCGGCCGCCCAGGCCGCCCGGCTCCATAACGGCAATGCGCTCGCCGCGCCCAGCGCAGCGGTTAATTTAATAAAATCACGGCGTAACATCGCTGACTCCCTTTTCTCAGTGACATAACTCAATGCCGCCAGCCTAAACCTTCCCCCAGGCGGAAGGTCAAGCCTTTCCTGGCGGTATTTTAAGCTATGCCTCACAATCAGAGAGTGTGACTGACACACGCGATGCCGGCCCGGCAGCAATAAAATTTGGTGCCTTTACAGGCAAGTGTGGTAACGTCAACAGACGACAAACAGGCCTATTTCATGATGAAAAAAACAACGTTATCGATGCTGTTGCTGGCGATGCTGGGCTTCTCCAACGCCAGTCTGGCGCTGAATGAATCCGAGGCGGAAGATCTGGCCGATCTGACGGCGGTATTTATTTATTTGAAAAATGATTGCGGCTACAACGATTTGCCAAATGTGCAAATCAAACGCGCTATCGTCTATTTCGCACAACAAAACCGCTGGGATTTGAGCAACTACAACAGCTTTAACATGAAGGCGCTGGGCGAAGACAGCTATCGCGATCTCAGCGGCATCGCCATTCCAACGCCGAAGAAGTGCAAATCGCTGGCGCGCGACTCGTTGAGCCTGCTGGCCTACGCCAACTAATTCCGCCCCTCTCCCCCACCCGCCTTTCGCTCTCTCTGTCTGAAATTCAACCGTGCATCGCCAGACAGAGTTAGCTATGATGTTGCGCCGATTTTTCATGGCTGTTATTACGGAGTTTCCCGCACATGACCCAGAAAGAAATTTGGTACGAAACGCTGCATACGGGCTTCGGCCAGTACTTCTCGGTAGAGAAGGTGCTGTACCGCGAGAAGACCGATCATCAGGATCTGGTGATCTTCGAGAACCCGGTGCTGGGGCGCGTGATGGCGCTCGACGGCGTGGTGCAAACCACCGAGCGTGACGAGTTCATCTATCACGAAATGCTGACCCACGTGCCGCTGCTGGCGCATGGCCAGGCGAAGAAAGTGCTGATCATCGGCGGCGGCGACGGCGGCATGCTGCGCGAAGTCAGCCGGCACCCAGGCGTGGAGCAGATCACCATGGTCGAGATCGACGCCGGCGTCGTCGAGTTCTGCCGCCAATACCTGCCCAACCACAGCGCCGGCGCCTATGACGATCCGCGCTTCAAGTTGGTGATCGACGACGGCGTCAACTTCGTGAATCAAACCCACGAAACGTTCGATGTGATCATCTCCGACTGCACCGATCCGATCGGCCCCGGCGAAAGCCTGTTCACCTCGGCGTTTTATGAAGGCTGCGCCCGCTGCCTGAATGAGGGCGGCATTTTCGTCGCGCAAAACGGCGTCTGCTTCCTGCAGCAGGACGAGGCGGTCAACAGCCACGCCAAACTGAGCCGCTACTTTAGCGACGTCAGCTTCTATCAGGCGGCGATCCCGACCTATTACGGCGGCATCATGACCTTTGCCTGGGCGAGCCAGAACCCGGCGCTGCGCCAGCGCGATCTGCCTACCCTGCAACAGCGCTTTAACCAAAGCGGCCTACACTGCCGTTATTACAACCCGGCAATTCACGTCGGCAGCTTTGCCCTGCCGCAATATTTGCTCAATGCCCTGAACGTAACACGTTAAGCGAGAAGATAAAGGAGGTGGCCCAAATTGCATAAGCTAAAACTGCACGGCTTCAACAACCTGACCAAGAGCCTGAGTTTTTGTATTTACGATATTTGTTACGCCAAAACCGCGGACGATCGCGATGGCTATATCGCCTACATAGACGAACAATATAACGCCAACCGGCTGACCGAGATCCTGAGCGAGACCTGCTCGATCATCGGCGCCAATATTCTGAACATCGCGCGTCAGGACTACGAGCCGCAGGGCGCCAGCGTCACCATCCTGGTCAGCGAAGAGCCGATCGATCCGAAAGACGTCGATACGTCGGAACACCCAGGCCCGCTGCCGAATACGGTCGTCGCGCACCTGGACAAAAGCCATATCTGCGTACATACCTACCCGGAAAGCCATCCGGAAGGCGGGCTATGCACCTTTCGCGCCGATATCGAGGTCTCGACCTGCGGCGTCATTTCGCCCCTCAAGGCGCTGAACTACTTAATTCACCAGCTGGAATCCGACATCGTCACCATGGACTATCGCGTGCGCGGTTTTACCCGCGACGTGAACGGCGTGAAACATTACATCGATCATGAGATCAATTCGATCCAGAACTTTATGTCGGAAGACATCAAGGCGCTGTACCACATGATGGACGTGAACGTTTACCAGGAAAATATCTTCCATACCAAGATGTTGCTGAAGGATTTCGATCTGAAGCACTACCTGTTTAACGCGGAGCCGGAGGCGTTGAGCGCCGCCGAGCGCAAGCAGATCACCGATCTGTTATGGAAAGAGATGCAGGAAATCTATTACGGCCGCAATATTCCGCATCTGTGATGGAAAGGGCGCGGCACGCCGCGCCCTGATGCTTAGTACTTCAGCATGAAAGAACGATAGGCCTTCAACACCCGCAGGAAGTCCTCAACGCCGCAGAATGAGAGGCTTTCTTCATCGTAGTAGTTCATCCCCTCTTCCATTTCATCGCCCTCGAACTCCAGCTGATTGGCGCGGATCATCACTTCTTCACCGTCCATCAGCAGCGTATATTCATGGCCTTCCAGCTGCCATTGACGCTCGCTGCCTTTGACCTCGGCCGCACCGGCTTCAATCCGGTCCAGCAGGTTGAAATCGCCTTTGACTTCTTCATTGATCCAGTGGCCAATCGCTTCATGCCCCATCGAAAATCTGACGATCACCTGACCGGTGACGTCACGCAGAAATTCGTAATCCATAGCATGCCCTCCTGAGCCCTTTTTCTTAGTGTAAACATAAATGGCTGACTAACTCAGTGAGCGCTCGCAAAGTTGGCAACTGAGCAAAATAAAACGGGAGGCCAAGGCCTCCCGTTAAACAGTTGCGCAATATAGCGGCTTACACGGCGGTTTGGAAGATCACGCCGTCGGCTTTTTCGGTGTACTGGCCCAGCTGGTCAAAGTTCAGGTAGCGGTAGGTATCCGCCGCCGTCTTGTCGACCTGCGCCATATAGGTCTGGTACTCGTCCGGCGTCGGCAGGCGGCCCAGCAGGGACGCTACCGCGGCCAGTTCGGCAGACGCCAGATAGACGTTGGCGCCGGTGCCCAGACGGTTCGGGAAGTTACGGGTTGAGGTGGAAACCACCGTCGCGCCGTCCGCCACGCGCGCCTGGTTGCCCATGCACAGCGAGCAGCCCGGGATCTCGATACGCGCGCCGCTCTTGCCGAAGACGCTGTAGTAGCCTTCTTCGGTCAGCTGAGCCGCATCCATCTTGGTTGGCGGCGCCACCCACAGACGGGTCGGCAGCTGGCCCTTGTGCTGATCCAGCAGCTTGCCGGCCGCGCGGAAGTGGCCGATGTTGGTCATGCAAGAACCGATGAATACCTCATCGATTTTGCTGTTGGCCACGTCGGACAGCAGGCGCGCGTCGTCAGGATCGTTCGGCGCGCACAGGATCGGCTCTTTGATCTCGTTCAGATCGATGTCGATCACCGCCGCGTATTCCGCATCCGCATCGCCTTCCAGCAGTTGCGGATCCGCCAGCCATTTTTCCATGCCCTGAATACGGCGCTCCAGCGTACGGCGATCGCCGTAGCCTTCGGAGATCATCCACTTCAGCAGCACGATGTTGGAGTTCAGGTACTCTTCGATCGGCGCCTTGTCCAGCTTGATGGTACAACCGGCGGCGGAACGTTCGGCGGACGCATCGGTCAGCTCAAACGCCTGCTCGACCTTCAGATCCGGCAGGCCTTCGATCTCCAGAATGCGGCCGGAGAAGATGTTTTTCTTGCCCTTCTTCTCGACGGTCAGCAGACCCTGCTGGATCGCGTAGTAAGGGATGGCGTGCACCAGATCGCGCAGGGTGATGCCCGGCTGCATTTTGCCTTTGAAGCGCACCAGCACCGACTCAGGCATATCCAGCGGCATCACGCCGGTCGCGGCGGCAAACGCCACCAGACCGGAACCGGCCGGGAAGGAGATGCCGATCGGGAAGCGGGTGTGGGAATCGCCGCCGGTGCCGACGGTGTCAGGGAGCAGCATGCGGTTCAGCCAGGAGTGGATCACGCCGTCGCCCGGACGCAGCGATACGCCGCCGCGGTTCATGATGAAGTCAGGCAGCGTGTGGTGCGTGGTCACGTCGACCGGTTTCGGGTACGCGGCGGTGTGGCAGAACGACTGCATGACCAGATCGGCGGAGAAGCCGAGGCAGGCCAGGTCTTTCAGCTCATCGCGGGTCATCGGGCCGGTGGTGTCCTGAGAGCCGACGGAGGTCATCTTCGGTTCGCAGTATTCGCCTGGGCGAATGCCAGCGACGCCGCAGGCGCGGCCAACCATTTTCTGCGCCAGCGAGAAGCCTTTGCTGCTGGCGGCTACCGGTTTGGCGATGCGGAACACGTCGCTGTGCGGCAGACCCAGCGCTTCGCGCGCCTTGGTGGTCAGGCCGCGGCCGATGATCAGCGGGATACGGCCGCCGGCGCGCACTTCATCCAGCAGCACGTCGGTTTTCAGCTCGAAGTTGGCGATCAGCGCGCCGGTTTCGTGGTTGCGCACTTCACCTTTGTACGGGTAAACGTCGATCACGTCGCCCATGTTCAGCTCGGACACATCCACTTCGATCGGCAAGGCGCCGGCATCTTCCATGGTGTTGAAGAAGATAGGCGCAATCTTGCCGCCCAGCACCACGCCGCCGCCGCGTTTGTTCGGCACGTGCGGGATGTCGTCGCCCATGAACCACAGCACCGAGTTGGTGGCGGATTTACGGGAGGAACCGGTGCCGACCACGTCGCCGACGTAGGCCAGCGGGAAGCCTTTCTTGTTCAGCAGCTCGATCTGTTTGATCGGGCCAACGCTGCCCGGCTGATCCGGCACGATGCCTTCACGTTCGTTTTTCAGCATCGCCAGCGCGTGCAGCGGGATGTCCGGGCGCGACCAGGCGTCCGGCGCCGGAGAAAGGTCGTCGGTGTTGGTTTCGCCGGTGACTTTGAACACGGTGACGGTGATCTTTTCCGCCAGCTCAGGGCGCGACAGATACCATTCGGCATCGGCCCAAGACTGCATGATCTGCTTGGCGTGCGGGTTGCCGGCCTTGGCCTTCTCTTCCACGTCGTAGAAGTTGTCGAACATCAGCAGCGTGTGGGACAGCGCTTTGGCGGCGATCGGCGCCAGCTTCTCGTTGTCCAGCGCTTCGATCAGCGGATGAATGTTATAGCCGCCCTGCATGGTGCCTAACAATTCAATGGCTTTCTCGGGGGTAACCAGGGGGGATGTCGCTTCACCTTTGGCGATGGCCGCCAGGAAACCTGCTTTGACGTAGGCGGCTTCGTCGACGCCCGGTGGAACACGGTTAATCAGCAGGTCTAACAGGAATTCTTCTTCGCCTTTTGGCGGATTCTTCAGTAGTTCGACCAGCGCGGCCATTTGGGTGGCGTCTAGCGGCTTAGGGGCGATGCCCTCAGCAGCACGCTCGGCTACGTGCTTACGGTATTCTTCTAGCACGACGTTCTCCTCGCTCTCATTGTCATTTATTGTGCCTGGCGTATATGCAAACCGGGTTTATACCCTTTGGGTTTCACTCTGTGGCTAGGCGATCGGCCCGTAAAGGCCCCGAAACGGTGACTGGGGCAAACAAGCGCGGTCAAACAGCGTTACAGCATGAAAGACTGATGGGTAGAGCGCACGGCGATATTGATGCCATCTATCCTGACGGGGCACTGCTGTCGATGTCCTGGACTGTAAGGTACAGTGCCCGGTTCCGCTCAGCCAGCATATCAGGATTTGAAACGGTTGTTAATTCGTTCACATAAAAGCAACATTAAATCTTTGCTGAATCGTTGAGCGCAGCGTAATCGGCTGCCGGACAAACAGGGTATTATATCCACATAATTAAAACGGATATAAGCATGAGGATCGGAATTTGGCGCAGCGGCCACAAAAAACCGTTTTGTGCATCTGGGCAAAAAAAAACGGCCCCTTCTCAGGAGCCGCTTGTTAACCGGTCAAGCCAGCAGAATTACTTCTTCTTGGCTTTCGGGTTAGGCAGGTCGGTGATGCTGCCTTCGTAGATTTCCGCCGCCAGGCCCACGGATTCGTGCAGGGTCGGGTGAGCGTGGATGGTCAGCGCGATGTCTTCCGCGTCGCAGCCCATCTCGATGGCCAGACCGATTTCACCCAGCAGTTCGCCGCCGTTGGTGCCGACAATCGCGCCACCGATGATGCGGTGAGTTTCTTTGTCGAAGATCAGTTTGGTCATGCCGTCTGCACAGTCGGAAGCGATCGCACGGCCGGAAGCCGCCCACGGGAAGGTGGAGGTTTCGTAGCTGATGCCTTTCTCTTTCGCTTCTTTCTCGGTCAGACCCACCCACGCCACTTCCGGCTCGGTGTAAGCGATGGATGGGATCACTTTCGGATCGAAGTAGTGCTTCATGCCGGCGATAACTTCTGCGGCAACGTGGCCTTCGTGCACGCCTTTGTGCGCCAGCATCGGCTGCCCGACGATGTCGCCGATGGCGAAGATGTGCGGCACGTTGGTGCGCAGCTGTTTGTCGACGTTGATGAAGCCACGCTCGTCAACTTCCACACCGGCTTTGCCGGCATCCAGCAGTTTGCCGTTCGGCACGCGGCCGATCGCCACCAGCACCGCGTCGTAACGCTGTGGTTCTGCCGGCGCTTTTTTACCTTCCATCGTGACGTAGATGCCGTCTTCTTTGGCTTCTACCGCGGTCACTTTGGTTTCCAGCATCAGGTTGAACTGCTTGCTGATACGTTTGGTGAAGACTTTCACCACGTCTTTATCTGCCGCCGGGATAACCTGATCGAACATTTCAACGACGTCGATCTGTGAACCCAGCGCATGGTATACGGTGCCCATTTCCAGGCCGATGATGCCGCCGCCCATAACCAGCAGACGCTCTGGGACGGTTTTCAGCTCCAGCGCATCGGTGGAATCCCACACGCGTGGATCTTCATGAGGAATGAATGGCAGTTGGATCGGACGAGAGCCTGCAGCGATGATGGCGTTGTCGAAGTTGATGGTGGTTGGGCCGTTTTCGCCTTCCACAACCAGGGTGTTAGCGCCGGTGAACTTGCCCAGGCCGTTGACCACTTTCACTTTACGGCCTTTCGCCATGCCAGCCAGACCGCCGGTCAGCTGAGTGATGACTTTTTCTTTCCAGACGCGCACTTTGTCGATGTCGGTTTTCGGCTCACCGAAAACGATGCCGTGTTCGGCCAGCGCTTTGGCTTCTTCGATCACTTTGGCAACGTGCAGCAGTGCTTTGGAAGGGATACATCCCACGTTCAGGCAAACCCCGCCCAGAGTGGAATAACGTTCAACCAGAACGGTTTCAAGACCTAAGTCAGCGCAACGAAAGGCTGCAGAGTAACCTGCCGGGCCCGCCCCAAGTACCACGACCTGAGTTTTAATTTCAGTACTCATCATGACCTCTTAATTGATTGTCCGGCGGGTCAGACGTCATTTTTATTGCTAATCGATCTCATAACGCCCTTCATCCACCGGGACGCTTACACCGCGAGCAGTTTACAGAATTGTTAATAATCTGCAAAGCGTGTTCGAGTGACCCGTGTCTCAACAATTTTGTCGAGTTATGCAAAATCCGACAAAACTGCTACAGAATCGTCAGGGGCGCAGCATGCTGCGCCCCTTTTGCATTACATCACCAGACGGCGAATGTCGGACAACATGTTGTTGATGATGGTGATGAAGCGCGCACCATCGGCACCGTCGATAACGCGGTGGTCGAAGGACAGCGACATCGGCATCATCAGGCGCGGCATGAACTCTTTACCGTTCCAGACCGGCTCCATCGCAGACTTGGAGACGCCCAGGATAGCCACTTCCGGCGCGTTGACGATCGGCGCGAAGTGAGTCGTCCCGATGCCGCCCAGGCTGGAGATGGTGAAGCAGCCGCCCTGCATCTCGCCCGCGGTCAGCTTGCCGTCGCGCGCTTTCTTGGAGATGGTCATCAGCTCGCGAGACAACTCGGTGATGCTCTTCTTGTTCACGTCCTTGAACACCGGAACCACCAGGCCGTTCGGGGTATCTACCGCCACGCCGATGTTGATGTATTTCTTCAGCGTCAGCTTCTGGCCATCTTCGGACAGCGAGCTGTTGAAGCGCGGCATCTGCTCCAGAGCGGCAGCAACGGCTTTCATGATGAACACGACAGGCGTGAACTTCACGTCCAGCTTGCGCTTGGCCGCTTCTTCGTTCTGCTGCTTGCGGAACGCTTCCAGATCGGTGATGTCGGTTTTGTCGAAGTGAGTCACGTGCGGGATCATCACCCAGTTGCGGCTCAGGTTCGCGCCAGAGATCTTCTGGATGCGGCCCATCTCGACTTCTTCGATCTCGCCGAACTTGCTGAAGTCCACTTTCGGCCATGGCAGCATGCCCGGCAGACCGCCGCCGGCAGCAGCCGGAGCCGCTTCAGCGCGTTTCACCGCGTCTTTCACGTAAGCCTGAACGTCTTCGCGCAGGATGCGGCCTTTACGACCGGTGCCTTTCACTTTCGCCAGGTTAACGCCGAATTCGCGCGCCAGACGACGAATGACCGGGGTCGCGTGCACGTAGGCCGCGTTCTCGGCGAACTCGCCTTTGTCTTCAGCTTTCGCAGCCGGCGCGGCGGCTTTAGCGGCGGCCGGCGCCGGCGCAGCGTCCGCTTTAGCGGCTGGAGCGGCGGCAGCGGCAGGCGCAGCGCCTTCCACTTCGAACACCATGATCAGGGAGCCGGTTTTCACTTTATCGCCGGTCGCGATCTTGATCTCTTTCACGGTGCCCGCGAACGGCGCTGGCACTTCCATGGAGGCCTTGTCGCCTTCCACGGTGATCAGAGACTGCTCGGCGGCAACCTTGTCGCCCACCTTGACCATCACCTCGGTCACTTCGACTTCGTCACCGCCGATGTCCGGCACGGCGACGTCTTTGGCCGCAGAGGCCGCAGGCGCTGCAGCGGCAGCCGGTGCTTCAGCCGCAGCCGGGGCCGCAGCGGAAGCGGCGCCAGCCACTTCGAACACCATGATCAGGGAACCGGTTTTCACTTTGTCGCCGGTCGCGATCTTGATCTCTTTCACGGTGC
>NZ_JVEL01000409.1:0-570 GCF_001076875.1 Serratia sp. 506_PEND | reverse complement strand
AAAATGCGCCCAGCGGACGCCCGGTACGACGAAGATCGGCGCGTGCCGTCAGCAGATGCTTATGCAGATGTTCAATCGCAAGCGACTGGCCCCGAATACTGCCGCCAAGATACGCCGGCAGGTTCATCACCACGTCCAGCTCGCTTTGCGAAATGCGGTTGACAGGCACGCCGGTCCACTCCGCCACCACTGCGGCAATCTGACGGGCATCCACATGCGCCGACACCCGCACCGATGACGCCTGCAGGGCGTCAAGCTCCTGCTCAAGCTGTCGCAATGTGGCCACCGGTTCGTCATCGTCTTCACTTTCTGTCGTCAGCAGTTGCGCGCGCAGTGCGACGATAGACTGCACCAGCCTGAGCTGCGCCTGCCAGTTCTCTTCTTCCGTTATCAGCTTTGCTCGTTCGGTCTGTTCCTCAGCACAGAGTTCACTGAGCCGGGCCTGGTGATCGCCCAGACCAATGCGCGACTGGCGCTCGAGCTGGACAATTTCCAGTCCGCGCTGTTCAAGCCGGGTCTGCAGATGGCTGACTTCACGGGGAGGCGTGGTCAGGTTAATCGCCACTCTGG
>NZ_JVEL01000408.1:0-1107 GCF_001076875.1 Serratia sp. 506_PEND | reverse complement strand
CTGAGCAGATAGCGGTTAAGCCATTCCCCGGCACTGGCTTCAAAATTCTAGGCCCGCCAGATTAACGTCCCCTCGCTGTCGCGAATAACCAGCCGAAAGTGCGTACCCTGGTCATCTTCTATAGTGACGTTGTGGTAAAGCGTGACCACGGCTTCAGCCTGTCGGCGGGTGAATTGCCCTGGCGGTAACGACGTATCGTCAGTGACTTGCATATTCAGTTCCTGATTAATGGCATAAAACAAAATGCCCCGCTCAGTGAGCAGGGCATCAGTGGGTTAAGTGTGTGGCAATAAGCTGCAGTATCTGTTCCATGAGCGCTGTGATTAAGGCACCTGCGAGCAGGGTTGCCGCCTGTCTGGCGATGTAAATACTGTCTTCGTCATAGCCTTCTTCGCGGAAGTGGTCTTCCACAAACTGCTGCGCCCGGCTGCTGGCGCACCACGTCAGCACCTGACGCAGGGTGTTGAGCACGATTTTCAGTAATGTCATTGGGTCAAATCTCAGAGGGGGGATCCGGATGAATCTGGGGCACACAGGAATGCCCCGGCCGGATAATAAGAGGAGAGCTGCGTTACTGCGGTGACGGAGACTCCGGCGGCACAGGGGCCTGACCATGAATAATGCGGTGCTTCGCCAGTGCCTGCGGCATATCGTTGATGCAGTATGTAATGTAGAAGACGTTGAGCACCACGGTATAAAACGCATTCATCTTCAGGTCAAACCGGAAGGTGTTCAGCGCATAGTGTCGCAGTGCTGCTCTGGCCTTAAAGGCCCAGACGATGTACATCACGCCGCAGGCGAGCGACAGAATGCCGCTTAAGGCCAGCAGCGTATCGCTGCCCGTGTCGTAGCCCGCCAGGTCTGGTGAGGCCATCACGCCGAACTGTCGCCCGAGCCCAAAACAGACGGCGAGCCAGATGATAAACAGGTTGCCGCAAACCGGATACCCGGTGGTGTCGCTGATAATATCCTGCTTTTTATACAGCCACAGTAACGGCCAGATGCCGCAGGTGGCGACGGTGAGCAGAACAAAATGCAGGGTTGGCGTCGCCAGTCGCTGGCTGAGTGTCGAAATGTCGGTCATATCGTATTGTCCTTGATTGATTT
>NZ_JVEL01000407.1:21420-25506 GCF_001076875.1 Serratia sp. 506_PEND | reverse complement strand
TCGTGTACATGATCATCGGCTTTATGCTGTTCTTCGTGATGCGCGCCATGGGCGAGCTGCTGCTGTCCAATCTGGAATACAAATCGTTCAGCGATTTCGCCGCGGATCTGCTCGGCCCGTGGGCCGGTTTCTTCACCGGCTGGACCTACTGGTTCTGCTGGGTGGTCACCGGCATCGCCGACGTCGTGGCGATCACCGCCTACGCCCAGTTCTGGTTCCCCGAGCTGTCGCAGTGGATCGCTTCACTGCTGTGCGTGCTGTTGCTGCTCGGCCTTAATCTGGCGACGGTGAAAATGTTCGGCGAAATGGAGTTTTGGTTTGCGATGATTAAAATCGTCGCCATCGTCGGGCTGATTGTCGCCGGGCTGGTGATGATCGCCATGCAGTTCCAGTCGCCGACCGGCACCGTGGCCTCATTCACCCATCTGTGGAATGACGGCGGCATGTTCCCGAAAGGCATCAGCGGCTTCTTCGCCGGCTTCCAGATCGCGGTATTCGCCTTCGTCGGCATTGAGCTGGTGGGCACCACCGCCGCGGAAACCAAGGATCCGGAGAAGTCGCTGCCGCGCGCCATCAACTCGATTCCGATCCGCATCATCATGTTCTACGTGTTCGCCCTGATCGTCATCATGTCGGTAACGCCGTGGAACTCCGTGGTGCCTGACAAGAGCCCGTTCGTTGAGCTGTTCGTGCTGATCGGCCTGCCGGCCGCGGCCAGCGTAATCAACTTCGTGGTGCTGACCTCCGCCGCCTCTTCCGCCAACAGCGGCGTGTTCTCCACCAGCCGCATGCTGTTCGGGCTGGCGCAGGAAGGCGACGCGCCAAAATCGTTCGCTAACCTGTCCAAGCGCGCGGTGCCGGCCAACGGCCTCACCTTCTCCTGCATCTGCCTGCTGGGCGGCGTGGTGTTGATTTACCTGATCCCGAACGTGATGACGGTCTTCACTCTGGTGACCACCGTATCGGCGATTCTGTTCATGTTCGTCTGGACCATCATCCTGTGCTCGTACCTGGTCTACCGTAAACGGCGCCCGGCGCTGCACCAGAAATCGATCTACAAGATGCCTGCCGGCAAACTGATGTGCTGGGTGTGCATGGCGTTCTTCGTGTTCGTGCTGGTGCTGCTGTCGCTGCGCGAAGACACCCGCCAGGCGTTGATCGTCACCCCGCTGTGGTTCATCGTGCTCGGCCTGTCTTACGTGTTCCTGCGCAAGAAGAAAACCGCGTGATGCAAAAAGGGGCGGATCTCTCCGCCCCTTTCTTTTTACGCCTCTGCGCTAATCCGCTTCCGTCGCCACCGCCGCTTTATCCTTGCGCCGCACGCGCAGCTCGCTGACCACCACCCCAATCACGATCAACGCGCCCCCCAATAACGCCACGCCCGGTAAACGCTCACCGGCGAGCCGCCCGACGATGCCCGCCCAGACCGGTTCACCGGCGTAGATCACCGTAGCGCGCGTGGGTGAAACGCTGCGCTGCGCCCAGTTCATGGTCAGCTGAATCAACGCGCTGGCCAGCCCCAGCCCTATGGCGCTGTACAGCAGGTAATCCGAATACGGCGGCGGCGACTCGCCGGTCGGCACCATCATCAAAAACGAGGCCAGCGAGGCGGTCGCCAGCTGTACTATGGTCACGCGGCGGATATTCACCTTGCCGGCGAAAGCGCCGATGAGGATGATCTCTGCCGCCATGCCCAGCGTGCCGGCCAGCGTCAGCATTTCGCCGAGGCTCAGCGTCATGTCGGTGCTGCTCGGCGCCGCCAGCAGCATCAGGCCGGTAAAAGCCAGCAGAATGCCGATCCACGACATGATGCCGGGGAAGCGCCCCAGCACCAGCCATTGCAACAGCGGCACGATCGGCACGTACATGGCGGTGATGAACGCCGATTGGCTGCTGCTAATCGTCTGCAGACCGACGGTTTGCATGCTGTAGCCGAACATGATCGCCAGCCCGATCAGGACGCCCGCCTTCAGTTCATACAGGGTCAGGCCGCGCAGCACGCGCAGCGAAAACAACGTCAACACCAGCGTGGCGGTGGCGAAACGCAGGCCGACAAAAAAGAACGGCCCGCTGACTTGCATCGCGTGATGCACCGCCAAAAAGGTGCCGCCCCAGATCATCGTGATGAAAATCAACACCGCTTCCGGCAGCCTGATCTGCGGAACCACGGCGGAAATAAAGGATTTTTTTGCTGCTGACACCGGCTTGCCCTTCCTGCTGAGTGCAATATAATGCACAGATCCTGCCAGTATGAGATAAAGTCCGGCGATGAGCAATACGGCGCATAACGCGAAAACCGATCCCCCCAAAGTGCTGCAGTACCTGAGCAGCAATCTGCGCGGCTACCGCCAACAGGCGGGCCTGAGCCAGATGGCGCTGGCCGAGCTTTCCGGCGTCAGCCGCCGCATGCTGGCGGGCATCGAGGCCGGCGATCGCAACGTCAGCCTGGCGGTGCTCGACAAGATCGCCGCCGCCCTGGCGATTTCCTTTACCGATCTGATTCAGGCGCCGGAGGCTCGCGGCAGCCATCTGGTGGGAGAGTTGGCCTGGCAAGGCGCACAGCCGGGCAGCCAGGCGCTGTTCGCCGCCAGCGTGCCGGCGCGCCAACGGGCCGAGCTGTGGGAATGGACGCTGATGCCGGGTGAGCGCTATGACTCGGCGCCGGACGCCGAAGGCTGGAGTGAAATGATCTACGTGATTGCCGGCACCCTGACGTTGGAACTGGAACAAGGCACGCTGACGCTCAGCGCCGGCGCCGCACAAACCTTCAACAGCGATCAACGTTACGCTTACACCAACCACGGTGACCTCCCGCTGCGCTTTATCCGCAACGTCGCCTTCTGACTGCCCGCCGGCCCGCGCCGGCGGCGGATGTCATGTCGCTGTCGTGCCGCTGTCGTGGCGCCGCCACCCCGCGCCTCCTACACTGGATGACAGTGACAGCGAACTCGGGAGTGCATCATGCAAAAGTACCGCATCAGGCCGTTACGTCTGGAAAAAGGCTGGTCGCAGGAGCAGTTGGCGACCATCGCTGGCCTCAGCACCCGCACCGTACAGCGGATTGAAAACGGCGAACAGGCCAGCCTGGAAACCTTGACCGCGATCGCCGCCGCGCTGGGCGTGCAGGTCCGCGATCTCAACGCACAGCCGCAACAGACAATAGAGGAGACGCCTGACGAACAGCGCCTTCGTCGCCAGGTCGCGGCAGAAGGCAAACTGCTGAGCATGGCGGTGCGTTTCGCCGTGATTGGCGTGATGTTGTTCGCCATCAATTGGTTTACCCACCCGCACTATCTCTGGTCGCTGTGGGCGATCGGCGGCATGAGCCTCGCGCTGGTCATGCGGGCGGTGCGCACTCTGCTGCTGCGCAACGTCTTCAGCCGCTGGCAGGAACAGCGGCTGGCGCAAAAACTCAGGCGTCTGCCGTGAGCGTTAGCCACTCGGCCAGCCGGGCCAACGCGCTGCCCGGTACGATCGCCTGCGGCGACAGCAGGTAATAGCCACTGCCGTCGGGCGTAAAACCGAACGGCGCACTCAACAAACCGGCGGCCAGATCGTCTCGCACTTGCAACCACGGGCCGATCGCGATGCCAAGACCGGCGACCGCCGCCTGCAGGCTGAAATAGAAATGATCAAAGCGCTGCTCCGAATGCCCTGCCAACGTCATCCCCTGCTGCTGCGCCCAGTGCCGCCAGGCATCCGGCCGGGTGGCAGAATGCAGCAGTTTAGTGCCGGGCCGCAAACTCCGCAGGCTGCCCTTGGCGATCGTCATCCTTGCCAATGCCTCGGGTTGGCACACCGGCCCAACCTTTTCACTGAACAGCGCCAGGCTATGCACCTGCTTTCCCCAATCGAAGTCATTGCGCCTGATCGCCGCCGTAATGCCGTCATGGAACGAAAACGGCCCGCCACCGGCCACCAGTTGTAAGTTGATATCCGGGTGCGCCTGCTGAAAAGCCGGCAGGCGCGGGATCAGCCAACGCATCAATAAGGTCGGTTCGCAGGACAAGACCAGCGGCGCGTCGAGCGCCTGCTGACGCAGTTCCAGCGCGGTATGATCCAGAATGCCGAAGGCCTGCTGCGTCG
>NZ_JVEL01000407.1:0-21320 GCF_001076875.1 Serratia sp. 506_PEND | reverse complement strand
CCCGCCGATGGCGGCGCTCAAACAACGCCACGCCCAGTTCCTCTTCCAGCGCCCGCACCGCCCGGCTGACGGCGCCATGCGTCAAATTCAGCCCCTGCTCCGCCTGCGTAAAACTTTCCAATCGCGCGGCGGCCTCGAAGCAGCGCAGCCCGCCCAACGGCAACGGCCTGCCGGTTTTGCGTGAGTTTTTCTCACCGATATTGTCACTATTCATCGTTTGTCATCGAGAAAAATTACTCTTATAAATCAGCCACTCTATTGATAAACACCGCAAGGATAACTATGACTGAACTCATCGCTGTCGTCACCATTACTTTACTCGCCGTGATAAGCCCGGGGCCGGACTTCGCCATGGTCTCGCGCAATAGCCTGTTGCTTTCGCGCCGCGCCGGCGTCTTGACCGCCTGCGGCATCGGCGCCGGGGTGCTGGTCCATGTCAGCTATACGCTGATTGGCGTCGGCGTGTTGATTCAACAGTCGCCCTGGTTGTTTAACCTGCTTAAAGCCATCGGCGCCGCCTACCTGATCTACCTCGGCGTTACGCTGCTGCGCAACGCGGCGCATCATGACGCAGCCCCCAGCACAGCGCCGGCCGCCATCAGCGATTTCGCCGCCTTGAAAACCGGTTTTTTCACCAACGCGTTAAACCCGAAAACCACCATCTTCATCGTCAGCCTGTTCATGCAGGTGGTTTCTCCGCACACCCCGCTCGGCGTGCAAATCGGCTATGGTCTTTTTATCGCCGCCGTCCATATCTTCTGGTTTGCCGCCGTCGCGCTGCTATTTTCCGCACCGGGCGTCAATGCGCGCTTTTTGCGTTTGCGCCGCGGCATCGACCGCACCTTTGGCGGGCTGCTGATCGCCTTTGGCGCCCTGCTGGCGATCGCCGGCATCAAGTAACGCCGTAACGCCAAGTTCGCCATTCGCTTCTATGCTTATCAGGGGTTTTTGTTAATCATCTGAGCGGGAGTACGGAACATGACGAAACTGTTGGTGCTTTATTACTCAATGTACGGCCACATCGAACGTCTGGCGCTGGCGGTGGCCGAAGGGGCAAATCGGGTCGATAACGTGGACGTGACGATTAAACGCGTGCCGGAAACCATGACGCCGGAAGCCTTCGCCAAGGCCGGGGGCAAGCAACACCAGCAGGCGCCGGTCGCCACCCCGCAAGAGCTGGCGGACTATGACGGCATTATCTTCGGTACGCCGACCCGCTTCGGCAATATGGCCGGGCAAATGCGCACCTTCCTCGATCAGACCGGCGGCCTGTGGGCTTCCGGCGCGCTGTACGGCAAGGTAGGCAGCGTCTTCTCCTCCACCGGCACCGGCGGTGGCCAGGAACAGACCATCAGTTCGACCTGGACCACGCTGGCGCACCACGGTTTCATCATCGTGCCGATCGGCTATGCGACGCAGGAGCTGTTTGACGTTTCACAGGTGCGCGGCGGCACCCCGTATGGCGCCACCACCATCGCCGGCGCCGACGGTTCGCGGCAGCCAAGCAACGAAGAGCTGACCATTGCCCGTTATCAGGGCGAACACGTGGCCAAAATCACCGCCAAGCTGAAAAGTTAAGCGCCCTCCAGCCTCGTGATCCAAAGGGCCGCGCATTCGCACGGCCCCATCTTGTTGCCGACCCGCCGCAAGGTTAGAATGCCCCTCCCCCGGCCATTCAGCGTCTGAAGGCCAGGCCCGAATTCGTTCTGCCCGTCGCTCATCCGCTTTCAGCCTGAGGACGGGCGTTCTGTTTTTTGCGCACAGCGAAGGGAATAAGTCAGTGTCTAAAGATTTTGATGAACTAATAAGAGACATGGATCTTATTATTGAAAATGTAGACAGCTTCAAGGCTCTGGCTCCGCGCGCGCCCGAGCCGGCTCCGGCCCCGCCGCCGCCGGTTCATCACTACGACTCGTTCTGCGAAAACATCGCGCTGAAAGTCGTCTTGAAGGTGCTGCTGTCTTCGGTGGACAAGATAGTCAAAGTGCAGATCGCCAACAAGGTCGAGCAGGAAATCGCCCAGATCGAACAGCAGGTGGTGCGCGCCGGCGGCGGCCCGGTATCACCGGACGATCTGGCGCAGATGACGCATTACGTTCGCCGCACGGTCAACGACCTGCTGGAATAATCCCCCCTTTGAAACGGCGTCTGTTGGACGCCGTTTTTATTTCCGCCGCATTTCACGTGCGGCGTGGCTGTACCATGACTGACACATTCACAACATGAATATGTTGCATTGTTGTATTCGTTTCACTGCGATAAGTTTAATTTACTGTAAATATATACAGTACTTTTTTGACTTATTGAGGATATGAATATGCGCTTTAACAACAAGATGTTGGCCCTGGCCGCCCTGCTGTTCGCCGCACAGGCGTCGGCCGACACGCTCGAATCCATCGACAACTGCGCGGTCGGCTGCCCGACCGGCGGCAGCAGCAACGTGTCTATCGTGCGTCATGCTTATACGTTGAACAACAACAGCACCACCAAGTTCGCCAACTGGGTGGCTTATCACATCACCAAAGACACACCGGCCAGCGGCAAGACGCGCAACTGGAAAACCGATCCGGCGCTCAACCCGGCGGACACGTTGGCGCCCGCCGATTACACTGGCGCCAACGCGGCGCTAAAGGTCGATCGCGGTCATCAGGCGCCGCTGGCCTCGCTGGCGGGCGTCTCCGACTGGGAATCGCTGAATTACCTGTCCAACATCACGCCGCAAAAGTCCGATCTTAACCAGGGCGCCTGGGCGCGGCTGGAAGATCAGGAACGCAAGCTGATCGATCGCGCCGATATCTCCTCGGTCTATACCGTGACCGGGCCGCTGTATGAACGCGATATGGGCAAACTGCCGGGCACCCAGAAAGCGCACACCATCCCCAGCGCCTACTGGAAGGTGATTTTCATCAACAACAGCCCGGCGGTGAACCACTATGCCGCTTTCCTGTTCGATCAGAACACGCCGAAGAGCGCCGATTTCTGCCAATTCCGCGTGACGGTGGACGAGATCGAGAAACGCACCGGCCTGATCATCTGGGCCGGTTTGCCGGACGACGTGCAGGCTTCGCTGAAGAGCAAACCCGGCGTCCTGCCGGAGTTGATGGGCTGCAAAAACTGACGAAAAAACCCGCCGAAGCGGGTTTATTTTTCACGCGGGCGCCGGCGGATTATTCCGTCAGCGCCTTTTGCGCGGCGGCCAACTCACGCTGACGGGGTGAGGCTACCGCGTGATCGCGCGCCAACAGCGTATACACCGTCGGCAACACAAACAGGGTAAACAGCGTGCCCACCAGCATGCCGGAGACGATCACCAGCCCCAGGCCGAAGCGGCTGGCAGCCCCGGCGCCGCTGGCGAACAGCAGCGGGATCAAACCGAACACCATCGCCCCAGTGGTCATCAGCACCGGCCGCAGACGAATTTGCGCCGCCTGCAAAATCGCGCCGCGCCGCGTCAGCCCCTGATGCATCTGCAGCTCATTGGCGAACTCCACCATCAGAATGCCGTGCTTGCTGATGAGCCCGATCAGGGTCACCAGCCCGACCTGGGTGTAGATATTCATCGTGGCGTAGCCCAGCGCCAGCGGCAGCAAGGCGCCGCAGATCGACAGCGGCACGGTGATGAGGATAATCAGCGGATCTTTCAGGCTCTCGTACTGCGCCGCCAGCACCAGGTAAATGATCACCAACGCCGCCAGGAATGCGAACGCCAGCGCGCTGCCCTCTTGGGTGTATTGGCGCGAATCCCCCTGCCAGTCGTGGCTAAATTCGGCCGGCAGCGCATTGGCCTGCCGTTCGAGGAAAGCCACCGCTTCGCCCATCGAAACGCCGGGCGCGGGAATGGCCTGCAGGGTGGCGGCGTTCTGCTGGTTGAACTGGGTCAGCTTGTTCGGTTCGACCTTAACGGCCACCGATACCACGGTGGAGAGCGGCACCAGCGTATTGTCCTGGGTGCGGACATATTGCCGCGCCAGCGCCTGCGGCGTCAGCCGTTGTTCGCGCAGGCTTTGCGGTATGACGTCATAAGCGCGCCCGTCCATGCCGAAGCGGTTGAGGTAGTTCTCTCCCACCAGCACCGCCAACGATTCACCGATGTCGCTCATGCGTATCCCCAGACTGTTGGCCTTGGCGCGATCGATGCGCACCTCCGCCAGCGGGTTGTTGTAGTCCAAATCGCTGTCCACCACCATAAACAGGCCGCTGTTTCTGGCGTTCTGCTTCACCTCCTCCAGGGTGCGGTACAGCTGCGGGTAGTCCTGCGGCGTACGCAGCACCATTTGCACCGGCAGCCCCCCGGTGGAGCCTGGCAGGGCGGGCAGCTGGAAGGCGAAAATGCTGGTGCCTTCAACATCGTTCACCGCCCGTTGCAGATCGGCCTGCACCGCCGACGCCGAGCGCTGGCGCGCCTGCCACAGCGTCAGGTTGATGCCGCCGATGCCGGACGCCGTGCCGTCGCTGCCGTTGATGATCCAGCGGCTTTCGGTTTCCGGCATGCGGTTGTAAACCTCATCCAGCTTGTAGGCAAAGCGTTCGACATAGTTCAGGTTGGCGTGCTGCGGCGCCTTGATGGCGGTCAGTACGATGGCCTGATCCTCGGTCGGCGCCAGCTCGCGCTGCGGCATCAGGTACAATAGCGGCAGACTGATCATCACCAGCAACGCCAGCATGCCGGTCACCCAACGGTGGTGCAGCGAGAAATCCAGCGCGCGCGCATAGCGCCGCGTCAGGCCGCCGAAGAACCACTCGGCGGCGTGCGCCACGCGCCCTTCGCTCTGTTTGGCCGGCAGCAGGAGCGAGCTCATCACCGGCGACAGCGTCAGCGCCACCACGCCGGACACCACTACCGCCCCGGCCAGCGTCAGTGCGAATTCGCGAAACAGCGCGCCGGTCAGCCCGCCCATCAGGCCGATCGGCGCATAGACCGCGGCCAGCGTCAGAGTCATGGCGATCACTGGCCCGGCCACCTCGCGTGCGCCGATCATCGCCGCCGCCAGCGGCGTTTTCCCCTCTTCGATATGGCGATGCACGTTCTCCACCACCACGATGGCGTCGTCCACCACCAAACCGATCGCCAGGACCATCGCCAGCAGCGTCAGCAAATTGACGCTGAAGCCAAAGGCCAACATCAACCCGGCAGCGCCAAGTATCGACAGCGGAATGGTCACCACCGGGATCAACACGGTGCGCAGCGACCCCAGACACAGGTAGATCACCGCCACAACGATCGCCAGCGCTTCGAGCAGGGTATGCACCACTTCATCGATCGAGGCCTGAATAAAGCGCGCGGTTTCGAACGCCAGCGCCATCTTCACGCCCGGCGGCTGCATCTTGTCGATCGCCGGCATCAGGTGGCGAATGCCGTCGACGATCACCAGCGGGTTGCCGGTCGGCGTAGGGAAGACGCCGAGGAACACCGCCGGTTCGCCATCCATCAAGGCGCTGGTTTCCGTAGCTGCGGCGCCCAGCTCCACGGTGCCGACGTCTTTCAGGCGCACCAGACCGTTGCCGTCGTTGCGCACCACCAGATTGCGAAACTCCTCTACGCTGGTGAGATCGGTATTCACCCGCACGTTGGCAACCACATACTGCCCTTTCACCTTGCCCGGCGCCGCCTGGTAGTTGTTGCGCCGCACCGCATCGGCCACATCGGCAGCGGTCAGACCGCGGCCGGCCAGCCGATCGCTGTCCAGCCACAGGCGCATCGCCATTTTTTGCCCGCCGAACACTTCAACCTTGGCGACGCCGTCGATGGTGGTGAACATCGGTTCCACCACCCGCGTCAGGTATTCGCTCAGCGCCGGCGTGGACAGCGTTTTACTGGAAAAACCGACATAGGCCACAGCGGTGGCTTCGCCGGCTGAGCGCTCAATCACCGGATCGTAAGCCTGTTCCGGCAGCTTGTAGCGCACCTGGTTGACCTTGGCCATCACTTCGGTCAGCGCCTGGGTGGAGTCGCGGTTCAGCGCCATGCGCACCGTCACCACGCTGCGCCCCTGCACCGAGGAGGAAGAAAGGTAGTCAACGCCCTCGACGGAGGACACTGCCTGGGCGATCGGCTGCGTAACAAAGCCCTGCATCAGCTCGGACGACGCGCCGGGATAGTCGGTGCTGATGGTAATGGTAGAGTTTTCCAGCAGCGGGTATTGGCGGATCGGCAGTTTGCTGAGCGCCAGCGCGCCGAACAGCAGGATCAGGGTGCTGACCACCAGCGCCAGCACCGGCCGGCGCACGAACAGATCGGTAAATGTCATCGGCCTCTCCTCAGGAACCGGCCGGAGCGGCGTTCAGGGTATCCTGCGCCACCGGCTCGGCCGCCATGCCGTCGCTCAGCTTGAGCTGGCCCGAAGTCACCACCCGATCGCCTTCCTGCAGGCCGCTGACTATCTCGACGCGCCCGTCGTTGCGCTCACCCACGGTGACCGAGGCGCGCTTGACCGTCATGCCCTTTTCACCCTGCTGGGCCAGAAACACGGTATCGCCGTACGCCGTATAGGTCAGCGCCGTTTCCGGCACCGTCAGCACCGCCACGCGTTGCCGCTGCGTGACGCGAATGCTGGCGTACATGCCGGCTTTCAGCAATCCTTGACGGTTGGCCAACGTCGCCTGCACCTGCACGGTGCGGGATTTGCCGATCATCGGGTCGATAGCGGTAATGGCGGCGGGGAAAGCGCGCTCGGGATAGGCCCCGACCTGCACCGACACCGCCTGCCCCAACGCCAGCCCGGCGCTGCTTTGTTCGTCCAGCGAGAAGTTGACGCGCAGCGTATCGGCGTCCACCAGGTTCGCCACCGCCTCGGCGGCGTTGAGGTATTGCCCTTCATGCACGCGGCGAATGCCGATGGTGCCGGAGAACGGCGCGCGGATCGCCTTTTGTGCGATTTTGGCCTGCGTTTCCTGCACCGCCCCGAACGCCATATCCCGTTCGGCCAGCGCATCGTCCAGCTGTTGTCGCGCGGTGGCGTTGAGGTTCATCAGCTTGCGCATGCGCGCCAACAGCAGATCGGCATTGCGCAATTGCGCCTGCAGGCGCACCAGCTCAGCCTGCTCGACCGCATCGTTGAGCTGCACCAGCAGTTGCCCCTGCCGCACCGTTTGGCCGGATTCGAACAGGATGCGCGTGATGCGGCCGCTGGTCTCTGCCGCCACTTCCACCTGGCTGGCCGCCTCCAGCTCGCCCACGCCGGCGTAACTGCGCGCCGCCTGTTCACGCAGTGCGGGCGCCAGCGCCACTTTCACCGGCGGATAGGCCGGCGCGCCTTCGCTTTGCCGCGCGGTGGATCGCATCGCTACCGCAGCGACGGCGAGCGCCGCCAGCAGCGCGGCAATAATGAGGTATCGTTTCATCATGTAACGGTTTCTTCCTGATTTTACAGCCAAAGCCATCCTTCCCCCGACGCAGCGCAGGCAGGTGACGAAAGATGCCGGTTGCCAAGCCCGGCTGGCTGCACTATAAAACCTCAGGTTAACTTGAGGTCAAGCTGAGGAACGTGGAATGGCAAGAAATGAACCGATTAACACCTATCGGCTATTGACCGTTGGAGAAGTGGCGAAGCGCAGCGGCGTAGCGGTATCCGCGTTGCACTTTTACGAAAGCAAGGGGCTGATTCAGGCAACGCGCAACGCCGGTAACCAGCGCCGCTACACGCCGGTGGTGTTGCGCTACATCGCGGTGATCAAGATCGCGCAAAGCGCGGGCATTCCACTGGAGGAGATCCGCGCCACGCTGGGCCGCTTTCCCAGCGGCAGCAAACTGACCTCAGAACAATGGGGGCTTTTGTCCTCCGCCTGGCGCAAAACGCTGGATGAACGTATTCAACGGCTAACGGTGCTGCGCGACCATCTCGACAGCTGCATCGGCTGCGGCTGCCTGTCGCTCGCCGACTGCCCGCTGCGCAACCCAAACGATATTTTGGGCCAACAGGGCGCCGGCGCGCATATTTTCGAACACCCGACGGAACACCGCTGAGCGAAACAGGTTGCGCACCGGTTCTCCCGGGCCTCTCAGGGATAGATGATGTTCAACGTGGCCGAGGTGTTGATTTCCCCCTGCGTCACGCCGTCGCGCTGATAAGGGTAATAATAAGCGCCCATGCCGATGATGAAGTGACTGTTCAGGCTGCCGCCGGCGGCGACATGAAACAGTGAGGTGGCGCTGCCGCGATCGACGTTGGAAGGCGACAATACCACCGGCGAGCTCGGCATGTCGCGCTTGACCAGGCGCAGCCCCACTCCTTGCGCGCCGCCCGCATTGGCATTGGTCAACACGCTGGCGTCGGAGGCCAGCAGGTTATTGCTGGACAGGAACATCTCAACGGCGCGATCGGCGATGCCTTCCTGCTGCATGTTCTGGCAGCTGATGTTCAGCGAGAACGGCGTGTAGCCGGGTTGATTGTTATTCAGCACCTGCGCCATGCCCATTTTGGGCAACCTGACCGTCAGGCCGGCGTTGTCGAAACGACAGGTGGTGGTTTTCGGCGCGTATTTGATGTTCATCGGCTGGCCGTACATGTCGCGATCGTCATAAGGCCAGTTGCCGGTAAGCAACCAGGTGAGCAGTTTCCCCACTTGCTCCAACAGCCAGAACGGCAATTCCAGAATGCCGATGCCGGTCACATCGCTCACCAGTAAAACGTCATCGAGCATCAAGGTATCGCCCGGCACCACTCGCCCATCCTTGGGTTTTTGCACCAGCGAATAACGAATGGTCATCGGCGAGTTTAACTCTGACGCGGAGTGTTCCCCGCGCCCCCTCAACGTTCTGTCGCTTATCTTGTTGGTGATTTCCGCCCGGATCCACTGTTGACCGTTGTTAAAACCGAAAATCGCGGCCTGCGAATCTTTCGGCGAAAGCTTGATGGTGTAGGAAAAGTTGCTTTTGGACTTGCTGCAGTTAAATGTGCCGGTGTACTGGGTATTATATTGCGCCTCCCAGACCGGCATATTGGCGCTCAGCTTATCGGAGAGATCAACAAAAATCGGGGGCGCAAACTCCGCTCCTTTGCCATAGCAGGAAGCATGGCTATAGCCGCTGAACAGCCCGGACAGCAGCAGCAAAAAAATCAGCCTGATCATAGATTCGGTTATCCTGTATTAGCGGCAAACGCCGGGCGACGCATCCAGCGCCAGAGTCGGTTTGGCGATGCGGCAACTGCCGTCGCGCAATTGCACCGTCAACGCCGTTGGCGGCTGTTCAGCGCGCAGGTACAACACGCTGGCCTGGCCGACAAAACCTACCGACCGAGCGTTTTCATCCATCACTTCGGCGCCGAACGGCAGCGGTGCACCATCGGCGCGCTGCGCCCGCAGCTGGAATGGCCGGCGTTGGTCGGTCTCGAATTTCAGGTAACTGACCGCGCCGTAGTAAGGCACATGGTTGGCGACGTTGCCGCTGATTTCCGCCCCGCTGCTGTGGCCGGTATCCGATAGCGTGACCGAGTTTTGCCGGTACGGCGTGGCGTAAGGCACCAGCGCCAACCCCTGCGCATTGGTCACGATGCTTTCGTCGCCGTTGACCATCAGCCCTTCGGCCTGCGGCGCCTCGACCACCGTCATGGTGTTGCCGATCTCGTTCGACGCCAGCAGATGCCAGGGGATCGCCACCAGGCTGCCGCGCGCGCTGAGGCCGCTCTGACGATAATCATCGCCTTCGCTGTAGGAGACGCCCAGCGTCGAGGCGCGCGCGCGATAGGCCGCATTGACGCTGGCCATATTGTCGCCGCCGCTGCGATTGCTGCCGCTCAGCGAGTAGCTCAGGCGGTTGGATTCCAGCGCATTGCCGCTCAGGCTGACCGTGCTTTGCTGATAGTGAGAGTCCGTCGCAGACAGACCGGTGCTGAGGTAGGCGTTGTTATCGAACACCGACAGCGGCAGGCTGAACGACAGGTAATAGCGCGTCTCTTCCTCACGCTGGCTGTTGCGCACCCGGCTGGCGGAAACGGAGTAGCTGACGCGCCCCAGATTGTTGGAGTACCCCAGTTGGTATTCGCGGCTTTTCGCATTGGCCGTCCAGTAATCACGCTGGGAGCCGGAGAAGAACAGCGTGCCCCACCCTTCGTTAAGACGCTGGTTCAGGTTGAGCGTAAAGGTATTCTTCGGCCGAGCCGAACGCAGCGCATCCCAGGTGTTCATATCCAGTTCGGACACGCCCTCCTCGTCGCGCCAGCGATCAACCTGACGCTCCAGCTGGCGATAGCCGTCATTGGAGTAAATGGCGTCGGTAAAGCTGTAGTAACCGCGGGTGGAGTAGCGATAGGCAGCCAGCGTGAAGTTGGTCGCGGTGACATCGAGAAATTTACTGTAGGCGATACGGAAGCTCTGCCCGCTTTCACGGCGGTTTTTCAGGCGAGTATCGGCATGCGTCAGGTCAATGGACACTGCCCCTATCGGCAGGTTCCAGCCGCTGCCGAGCAGCCAGGCCTGATAATCGTCGCTCAAAATGCTGCCGGCATAACCCGTTACCAGATTGTTGAAACCGTACTGCAGGGTGCCCTGTACAAAGCCGGGGTCGTAATCGGTATTGTTTTCGTTTACCTTGCCGGCCAGTACGCTGTATTGGCTGCCCCCCTGTTTCAACATGTTGGGTACGGCTGAAAACGGCACGCTGAACGACTGCTCGCGCCCGTCAGCCTCTTTGACCGTCACCCACAGATCGCCCGCCGAACCGGTCGGCTGAATGCTGTCGAGGGTAAAGGCGCCCGGCGGCACGTTTTCCTGGTAGATCACGTTGCCGTTCTGCACCACTTTCACCAGGGCGTTGGATTGCGCCACGCCACGCACGATCGGTGAAAAACCCTGCTGCGAGTTGGGCCGCATGCTGATATCCGACGCCAGCGCCACCCCGCGAATGCGTACCGAGTCGAACAGCTCCCCCGGCGAATAAAAATCACCGGCGGTCAGGTTGGATTTGATGTCGGCGAAGCCGCGCTGCAGATAACGCGTGTTGTTTTGCCAATGGCTCCCCCGCCCGCTGCCGTGGCGAAAGCTGCTGCTGTCGCGAAATTGCCAGCCGGCCAGATTGATCCCGGATTCCAGCCCGGTATAAAAATCGTCATTGTTGCTGCGATTGCCTTCGCCGCGCGCCTCGGCGTGGTAGTAGGTCGCGTTGTAGGCCAGCGTCAACGCGGAGATGCCACGATTCCAGAAAGCCGGATCCACGTATCCTGCTTCCGATCGGTTGATCCGCGCCTGCGGCACCGTCAACCGCAGGCTCAGCGCGCCGACGTCCATATCGAACCGCCCGCCCTGTACCAGCGAGACGACCGACAGCGTCGTCTGGGTCGCCTGAGGTGTCGGCAATTGACTCAGATCGATCCCCAACCGCTGCGCATCCTGGTAGTCAATTTGAATGTCGTCGCGTTGCGTGCCAAACAGCAACGCGTAGCGCCCTTTCCAGTCATGATTGACATACACATCGATCTCCTGCCGGCCGGCAGGCATGTCATTGTTGAGGTAAAAACGCGAAAGATCGGAATCGCGCGATTCGCCGGCCAACAGCGAAGTATCGAACGTCACCGCCCAGGCCGTATCCGGCAACAAGAATGAAGAGGCGGTCAGCAGCGAGAGGACTTTTTTATTCAGCTTCATTGTTGTTCTTTCAGGTTAGTGTGCGGTGATGGCTTTAGACTTGTAAGCCCCCAGATCGTCGATATACATCAGGTCATAACGCGCATTTTTACTGACCGATCGTTTGCTGGCAGCAAACTGGGCGGAAAACGGCGCAACCATCAGCGAATCAACCAGCAGATGCTTGTCCTCACCCTGGCCGATATTCGCTACCGTGATGAAATACGGGCTGTTGTTGATGACGTTGAACCCCTTGCCATTGGCTTGCAGCGTCAGTTTTTCCAACGCGTTTTCTACGCCGCGGGTTAAGGCCTGCGGGCGGTAGAACAGCTTGATGCGCGATTTGATCGCCAACTGCAGCGTATTGGTACCCTGCAGGTTTTCCGGCGTCGGCGGGATATCCAGCACGTTGAGATAGAACACCGATTCGCGATCCGCCGCCAACGCGGCGCCGACTTTCTGAATGCGCAGCTGCTGCCCGCTGTTGCCGTTCACTTTCACCACCGGTGGCGATAGCAAAAACGGTACGTTGGCGGTTTCCGGGGTGGAATTGATGTCGCCGTCGTCGATCCAGGCCTGAACCAGTGAGGGATCGGCACCGTTATTCAGCAGTTGGACAATCACATCCTTGTTGTTTGCCGGGTAGATCACCCGCGTACCGTTAACCACCACATTGGCCTGCGCGCCAACGGAACCGAACAACAGCGCCGCTATCATCATATATTTTTTCATCGTTCCCCCGGGTGACCAGGCCCATCAAGGGCCTGGCTTTCAGCGCGATTACAGGTAAGAAATGGTGTAAGTCACGTTGGAGCTCAGAGCGCCCACTTTTGCCGCTTCGGCGTTGGTTTTGTAGTAGTACGCGTCCAGCGTCAGGGTTTCTGAATCCGGTGCCGCTTTATCGCCCATGATGTCGGTGACATAAGGCACGTTCAGCTGGATCGGGGTGGAAGAACCGGTTTCAGCCAGAGAGAAGCCCACGTTCTTCGCGACGGAAGCGTCGTTCTCGTTGACCGAGTTGTTCAGCAAATATTTGCCGTCGGTGGAGATGTTATCCGCGGAGGAGAAGTAGATTTTCAGCGGGGTGCCTGCAGTGCCGGCCGCCGGCGAACAGCCGGAGAAGGTCAGCGAGAAGGACTTCTTGTTCTTGGTGATTGGTCCAACGGTGTTACCCGCGTCGGTCACCGAGATCGGGCTCAGCGCAACGGTGAAATCCGCGCTTTTTCCGCCGTTAATCGTACAGGTGGTGTCGGTAATGGCGCCGGTAAAGTTAATGATGCCACCGGCGGAATTGTCTTCAGCAAAAGCCGTAGGGGCAGCGACCGCAGCCGCCATGATTGCAACAGAAAACATCTTCTTCATCATGAGATAAAACTCCATAACAGTTTGGTTTAAGAGAACAAATAAAAATCAGCCGCTGCCGGCGGGATAAAACAATCCCTCCCCGTAATACAGAGGCAAAAGGATGAACACATTCCTGTTTTTATAAAATCAAGCAATGACGTTATTAATCACCCGACAATAGAAACGATAAAAATAACGAATATCTAGGAAACCTCCGAGAAACCGGATGATATTTCCAGTAAGTTGTGCACCCGATTCTTCAATCCCATTTTGCGTAATGCACTGCATTTCTGCGTACTGACCGTTTTTACGCTTTTATCAAGAATCTTGGAAACCTGAGTCACCGTATAGCCGAAGGAAAGCAAATGGAGTGTTTCCACTTCACTTTCCGTCAGACAACTTTTCGTATGGCGGCCCACTCCTCTCTCAACGCTTCCATTCAATGCAGGATGCTGCGAGATATTATCCATCAGAAAAGACAACTCTTTACTGATGCCGGGGACACTGCCTTTTTTATCGAGCACGACGACATCATGCGAGACAGAGCGAAATAACAGACGGCGCTTCTCTTCCGTCGTCAGAAAAATCTTTACACCATGAATAGCAGCCAACAACGCCACAACCATACTGAAACGCAACATGCTTTTTACCGCATCATCGACGATCAGAATATCGTGGCAATTTCGCCCCATAGCCAAAGGCAGATCGTCATAGTAGGCAATAACGTGATCTTTATGAAAAATCCTTGGCATCAATATTCTTTTTATCGCCTCTCTGAAGAAAATGTTTTCAGATACGATACCGATACTGAGCATACTTCCTCCATCCATGGTCAAAGACAACGTCGATACCTTGCACTAAATACCTGTCTTTTTCTTGGAAAACTCACATTGCCGTTCGGGAGCAAACAATAAGCGATTGGCACATAAACAAGCGCCGTAAACACTAAGATAATTCTGCATCAAATCATTAACGGCAGGAACATTATTTTTATTAACCCAAATTTTAATTATTATAATCTATGGAAGATAAATTTTTTAGAATTTAACACCAAAAATGACATAAAAAACGGCAACGAACTGCGTTTTCCGTTCGCCGAGAAAATAAAAAAAACGCCCTTAATTATTTATGTTTCCCGCCCAGAACCTTGACCTACCCGAAGTTTCACTAAATACTAGCCGTGAACTGGAAGCCTATATCATTATAAAAACCTGAATACATGAAATATATTATCGACCTCTGCGTCATCTATGACGCAAACGCGTGTCGTCTTCAACTCATTGATAATGATGAGTCATCGATACGGATATCCAACCCGGCTTCGCGCCTGCTAATTGAAATGCTGACTCATCCCAATATCCCATTGAAACGCGAGATGTTGATAAAAAAGGTATGGGAAGAGTATGGTTTTTCAGGCTCATCGATCAGTCTAAATGTGGCCGTCAGTGAAATAAGGAAAGCATTCAAACTTCTGGGCAGAGAAACCTCCCCAATAAAGACCCTGGCAAAAGTTGGTTTTTGTTTCACCGCTATGATTGAAATTTATCCGCCACCGCAGGTGACCGTCAGCGAAACGCCGCCCTCTTATGCTTCAGAGCCGCTTTCGCCCCTGGCTCCTGTTGCCGAACCACACAACGTGCCGCCGCAGAAAAAGGTAAAGGTTAGCGCTGTTGCCACTGTCTGCTGCGTATTTATTCCTCTGTTGATCGCAGCGACGCTTTATCCTATCGAACCGGCTGATCAACCTCGGGAGAATTTAGTTGCGTTAGGAAAAAAAGAAAATTGCACCCTATATTCTCTGGATGCAGATAAACATATTGATGACGAACTGGAAAAACGCATGGTCAACCAGGCATTAGAAGGCAGCGGTGTGGATTGTCTAGCCAGTAAGGCGGATATCTATTTTTCCTCCGAAAAACATACGTTGATTTATAACACCTTCCTCGGAGTGTGTTATCTCGGCTCGCAAGATCGATACACCCAGTGTGTTACCTACAAAATTCTCAATGGAAAATAAATGGCCGCATTGCGCAACCCAAAAACACTGATTATCGGATTTTTGGCAGTGATTCTCTTCATTGTCCTGCTTCGCGTTTTAACACCCGCCGCACCTGTACATATGAATTGCCAAGCCGATACGATCACAAAAAAACGATTAGCTTCAGGCGATGACCTGGAACTAAAAGTGACGGGCAGTTTATTCATCTATGACGAGCATCGCGCCATGATCGTTCAACGTGGGGACATTAGCGTGGGAGGAAAAACCTACAGCCTGGATAGGAAAATAAACTTTGATATAAAGAGGTTGGATCACGGATTTTACATGACCACCCACCGAGAAATCAGTAAAGCCCCCGACGATAACGCGCCGGATGAGCTGACCAAAGAAATCCCCATGATCTCTCTCGGCATTAAGAACGGCGTTTTTTCGATGCGTAAAGTTCGACAGGATGCGTACATCGTTCATGGCGTGCTTTTCCCGGTCACGTTATGCCGTTAACGTGAAAGCAGAATGCCATAAAGCGACACCGAAGAAACACAAGGGGGCGTGCTCTTGGCAAACACGCCCCAGATAGCGGTTGGGGAGGCGGGAGGATTATTTTACCGACATATCCGTGCGGACGATGCCATGGTTTTTCATCACCTCTTCCATGGTGAGGTTCTCATCGTACGGCGTATCATCCACCACGACGTCTTGCGGGCGGACATAAGGTTTGGTCGCGCGTTTGAACATCCACCACCATACGAACACCAGAAAAGCGCCGGACTTCAAAAAGATCATCGTCCATAAGGCGACTTGATACCAGTTCATCTCTGTCTCCATAAGAGCATTAAGCGAAATTGATAAGGCGGCGTTGCTTGTCGCACCGGTAACGCCTGGCAACAGCAGGCATCCGAGCGGCCGACCTTGATGGGTGCATAATCTCACCGACGCATGGCCCTTATCAATAGCCGATCGCGTTTCCTGCAGAAGCGCCCCGGTTTATCCGCACGCAAAAGCAAAAAACCCCGTGCTCAGAGAGCACGGGGTCAGAATGTATGGCGGAGGAGCAGAGATTCGAACTCTGGAACGGTTTCCCGTCGACGGTTTTCAAGACCGTTGCCTTCAGCCACTCGGCCACCCCTCCGCAACGACGCGCACTATAAACAGACCTTATTCGCTTGTAAAGCCCAAACGCGTTCAACCGCGCGAAAAATCGCCGCAGGCAAAGCAAGCGGCGATCAAACGAACATCTTCCCCCGCTGTTGCCATAATGATAACTAAGGGTAAAGATTGGTAAACAAACTTTAATCAAGCGCTTGCGCTGCCTATCATCGGGATTATTTTGTGATGGCCTGATAAGAGAGAGCATCATTATGGACCGCATTGTCGTCTCATCTTCTTCGCGCGACTCGCTGCTCAGCACGCATAAAGTCCTGCGCAACACCTATTTCCTGTTATCCCTGACCCTGGCTTTCTCAGCCCTGACCGCGACCGCCAGTACGATGTTGGGTCTGCCTGCGCCAGGCTTGCTGCTGATGCTGGTCGGTTTCTACGGCCTGATGTTCCTGACCCATAAACTGGCCAACAGCCCGGCGGGCATTCTGGCGGCTTTCGCGCTGACCGGTTTCATGGGATACGCCCTGGGCCCGATCCTCAGTTCGTTCCTGAACGCCGGCGCGGGCGATCTGATCATGCTGGCGCTGGGCGGCACCGCCGCGGTGTTCTTCTGCTGCTCGGCGTATGTGCTGACCACCCGTAAAGACATGTCGTTCCTGTCCGGCATGATGATGGCCGGTTTTGTGGTGCTGCTGGTGGCGGTGATCGCCAACCTGTTCCTGCAGATCCCTGCTCTGCACCTGGCTATCAGCGCGCTGTTCATCCTGTTCTCCGCCGGCGCGATCCTGTGGGAAACCAGCAACATCATTCACGGCGGCGAGACCAACTACATTCGCGCCACCGTTAGCCTGTACGTGTCGCTCTACAACATGTTCATCAGCCTGTTGAGCATTCTGGGCTTCGCCCGCAGCAACTGATCGCGCGTTACGCATGCCTTCCAGGCCCCGCTCCGGCGGGGCTTTGTTTTTTGCAGCCGAAAAAATTTGCTAAACTGGCGGCCGTTCCGAATTATCCGTTATCGAGGCAGTATGTTGGAGTTTGAAGGTCAGGTTATCGACACTGACGCGCAGGGCTATCTGAAAAACAGCGCCGACTGGCATGAGGGCCTGGCGCCGCTGCTGGCCGCGCAGGAAGAGATCGTGCTCACCGAAGCACACTGGGAAGTGGTACGCTTCGTGCGCGACTTCTATCAGGAATTCAATACTTCGCCGGCTATTCGCATGCTGGTCAAAGCCATGGCGCAGAAATACGGCGAAGAAAAAGGCAACAGCCGCTATCTGTATCGCCTGTTTCCGAAAGGGCCGGCCAAACAAGCCACCAAAATCGCCGGCTTGCCGAAACCGGTGAAATGCATCTGACCGCTCAGCCCGCAGCGCCGCTGCAGGCGAGCATTCAGTAGCGAATGCCAAACCCGGCGTAATCGGCCACCCCCTGCGGCTCCACCAGCACGCGTTCGACGCGCGCGCTGCGCGGGCCGCCCTGTTTCAACCACTCCACCAGCTTATCCACCTGCGCCTGTGTGCCGCAGGCCACCACCTGAACGCTGCCGTCATCGAGATTGCGCGCATAGCCGGTCACCCCCAACGCCTCGGCCTGCCGCTGAGTGGAATAGCGGAACCCTACCCCCTGCACCACGCCATACACATACGCAGCAATGCAAACTTGTGTCATAATCGCCCCCTTAATTCAGTTTTCATTATGGCATTGCCGTGCCTTTGCACCGCCGTGTCACTCTTTCTATCCTAGCTGGCAGCATTATTAATTATGACCGTACGCCTGTTTCTCGCCAAAGGACGTGAAAAGTCCTTACTCCGTCGCCACCCTTGGGTCTTCTCCGGCGCCGTTCAACGCGTTGAGGGTAAAGCCCTCTCCGGTGAAACCATCGATATCCTCGACAGCCAGGGCAAGTGGCTGGCGCGCGGCGCCTATTCGCCCGAGTCGCAGATCCGCGCACGCGTCTGGACTTTCCAACAGGATGAAGAGATTAACATCGATTTCTTCATTCGCCGCCTGCAGCAAGCGCAAAGCTGGCGTGATTGGGTCGCGCAGCGTGACAGTCTGGACGGATACCGCCTGATCGCCGGCGAGTCCGACGGCCTGCCGGGCATCACTATCGATCGCTTCCAGAATTTCCTGGTGCTGCAGCTGCTGTCCGCCGGTGCCGAATACCAGCGCCCGGCCCTGCTTTCCGCCCTGCAGCATTGCTACCCGGAATGTTCGATTTACGATCGCTCCGACGTTGCGGTGCGTAAAAAAGAAGGCCTGCCGCTGGCGCAGGGCCCGGTGCTGGGCGATCTGCCGCCGGAACTGCTGCCTATTACCGAGCACGGCATGAAGCTGCTGGTGGACATTCAGCAAGGGCACAAGACCGGTTTCTACCTCGACCAGCGCGACAGTCGCCTGGCGGCGCGGAACTACTCTGCCGGCCGCCGGGTGCTGAACTGCTTCTCCTACACCGGCGCCTTCGCCGTTTCCGCTCTGATGGGCGGCTGCGAGCAAGTGATCAGCGTGGATACCTCACAGGCGGCGCTGGACATCGCAAAACAGAATGTCGAGCTCAACAAGCTGGACCTGAGCAAGGCGGAGTTCGTCCGCGATGACGTATTCCAACTGCTGCGCAACTACCGCGCTCAAGGCGAAAAATTCGATCTGATCATCATGGATCCGCCTAAGTTCGTCGAGAACAAGAATCAGTTGGCCAGCGCCTGCCGCGGCTACAAAGACATCAACATGCTGGCGCTGCAGTTGCTGAATCCAGGCGGCATTCTGCTCAGCTTCTCCTGCTCCGGCCTGATGCCGACCGACCTGTTCCAGAAAATTTTGGCCGATGCCGCTGTCGATGCCGGACGTGATGTACAATTTATAGAGCAGTTCCGCCAGGCTGCCGATCACCCGGTGATCGCCACGTATCCTGAGGGGCTGTATCTGAAAGGCTTCGCTTGTCGGGTGATGTAACTTGAAATGCGCTGCCTTGCCCCCATATATGAGCAAGGCATTGTTTCTCAGGAGGTCATCATGATTGCCAGCAAATTCGGTATCGGACAACAGGTTAGGCATAAACTGCTGGGGTATTTGGGCGTAGTGATCGATATCGACCCGGAATACTCTTTAGAACAACCCAAAGCTGACGAGATAGCGGCGAACGACGAACTGCGTTCCGCCCCTTGGTACCACGTGGTGATGGAAGACGAGGAAGGCCAACCGGTGCACACCTATCTGGCGGAAGCGCAGCTGGATGGCGAGCCCCAGGAAGCGCACCCCGAGCAACCATCGCTGGATGAACTGGCGGAATCCATCCGTCACCAGTTACAGGCGCCACGTTTGCGCAATTGACCGCGCCAAGACCTGAGAAACCCCGAGAGGGCCCGGCATCGCGCCAGGCCCTTTTTTATTTAGCGCTCCAGCCCTAAACGCGGTATTTCTATTTTCGGGCAGCGATCCATCACCACGCGCAGCCCAGCCTGTTGCGCCAGCGCCGCCGCCTGATCGTTAATCACCCCTATCTGCAGCCACAGCGCCCTGGCGCCGATCGCTATCGCCTCTTGCGCCACGCCGTAAGCCGCCTCCGAATTGCGAAACACGTCAACCATATCCACCGGCTGTGGGATAGCGGCCAGCGTAGGGTAAACCGGCTGCCCCAGCAGCGTCTGCCCCGCCAGTTTTGGGCTGACCGGTATCACCTGATACCCTTGTGCCAACAGATACGCCATCACCCCATAGCTGGGCCGCGACGGGTTATCGCTGGCGCCGACCAGCGCGATAGTTTTCACTTGCTGCAACAGCTCAACAATCTCTTGATCTTGCATCTTCAACTCCCGTTTATGACTGCGTCACTTTCCATTTCGAGTGTAACCGATCGGCATTCGCTCAGTTAAACGCAACGCGAGGGAAACTTCACCGCAATCTTATGGTCAGAGGCTGTCGCGGTTCAGCTGCGCACGGTCGTGTCTAATCGCGATAAAATATGTAAAAATGTAAACAAAATGCCAGATTGAAAAATTTTGACACAACCTATGCCGTGTTCAACACTTAGAGCTACGTCACTTTATAAGGAGATAATGATGAAATTTGGTCTGGTGGTTGCGGCGTTGCTCAGCATCAGTATGCCTGCCGCGGCTACGACCCTGAAACTCTCCCCGGACATCGACCTGCTGGTGGTCGACGGCAAGAAAATGACAGGTTCGTTGTTAAAAGGTGCCGACAGCCTTGAACTGGACGGCGGGCAGCACCAGTTGCTGTTTAAAGTGACCAAAACCGTACGCTCCGGCCAGCATACACAGGCCTATACGTCCCTGCCGCTGGTTGCCACCTTCAATACGCAAAAGATCAGCCAAGTGGCGATCGAACTGCCGCGTATCGAGAACGATCGTGATGCGCAACGCTTTGACAGAACGTTAAATTATCTGGTGGTCGATAAAGACGGCAACGCCTTGCCATTCCGGCATGATGCGCTGCATCCCGACAGCGTCACCTTCAATACCGATTTGGAAAAGGTGATGACCGATTACAACCGCCAGAACCGCCCGGCCTCCGTTCCGGCCTTTGTGCAGGCGAACGCAGGCAATCCCTCAACCCTCGCGTTGGCCGGCGCGCCGCTGAATGCCCCGACGGTGACGTTGAAAGGTGAGAACGTGTCGGAACAGATGTTGCAATACTGGTTCCAACAGGCCGACAAGGAAACACAGAAGCGTTTTCTACGCTGGGCCAATAAACAACCGATTCGCTGATCCCTCCCGGCGTCTTTCCCCGCAAAGGCGCCTTTTCTTCGCATTTTCAGGCGCAAACGCTAGGCAGTGAAAAACAGTTTCAGTAATCTGTCGCACATCCCCCTGATTAGCGAAGGACACCGAGATGGAATTGACTACCCGCACTATCGCCGCGCGCAAACATATTGCGCTGGTGGCGCACGATCACCGCAAACAGGCCCTGTTGGAGTGGGTAGAAAGCCACAAGACCATTCTTGCGCAGCATCAGCTTTACGCCACCGGCACAACCGGTAATCTGATCCAGCGCGCCAGCGGCATTCCCGTCACCAGCATGCTGAGTGGCCCGATGGGCGGCGATCAGCAGGTTGGCGCACTGATTGCGGAAGGCAAGATAGACATGCTGATCTTCTTCTGGGATCCGCTGAACGCGGTGCCGCACGATCCGGACGTGAAGGCGCTGCTACGGCTGGCGACCGTATGGAATATTCCGGTGGCCACCAACCGCTCGACCGCAGACTTTCTGATCGACTCTCCGCTGTTCAAAAACGAGGTGGAGATCGCTATTCCCGACTATCAGCGCTACCTGCAAGACCGCCTGAAATAGTCCTCCC
>NZ_JVEL01000406.1:0-2210 GCF_001076875.1 Serratia sp. 506_PEND | reverse complement strand
CGCTGGGTATTCGTTCCGAGAAGATGATCCAGCGTGAAATCCAGCGTACCGAGGCGGCATACAACCGCCTGGCGAATGCCGGCATTTTGTCTGCTGAAGAACAACAGCGCGCATTTACGGCCATGCAGAGCAAAGTGGCCACATTACGTAAAGAGCTTCAGGGGGCAGCAAAAGACAGTCGCGGGTTTGGCTCCAAGCTGATGTCCTTTGGCGCTGGAGTCTGGGGCGCTAAGCAGGCGATGGCTCCGGCGTTTGATCGGCAGTTGGATTTCAGTGAGCGGCTTGCTTATGTTTCGAACCGTGTTTATGCCGATCGAGGCGTCGATGGGAGGATTGCGGGACAAAAAGAGTTAAATGAAGTCGTCGAAAAGTCGGTCCGCCACGGTAACGGCTCCCCTGATGATGTTCTTGAGGGGCTGGCCACGATGGCCACCTCAGGGGCGTTTAAGCTGGAAGATATCAAAGAACTGCTCCCTACCATAACGGCTTATGCCACCTCGTCAGGCAATAATCCCGCGCTGCTTGCCCAACTGGCAGCGTCCCTCAAGCGCACAGGTATCACAGACAGGGAGATGCCAAACGCGCTCAGTGCTGCCGTTCGCGCGACGCAGATGGGCAGAATGGATCTCGGTACAATGGCTCACGATATGCCAAAGCAACTGGAGGGTGCTCGAAATATCGGCCTTAATGGCAGAGAGGCACTGCAGTGGGTGCTGACCGCCAATGAAACCGCGGCGATCACCGCCGGAACAGAAGAAGAGGCAGCCACTAACGTTACCGATTTTTTTGCAGGTCTGCTGAGTAGCCATACCATCAACAATGCCAAACGAATAAAGGTAAATGGTAAAGGCGTTGACTGGGTAAAATCCATGCGCGACGCCGTCGGTAAAGGGGTTAGCCCGGTCGATGCCTCTATGCAGATATTCAGGCACATCGTCACCAGCGACAAAGATTATCAGCGCTTTCAGAATCGGTTGAAAACCGAGAAAGACCCGGTACAGCGTAAATATCTGGAGTCTCAGTTACAAATTACTGAGGGTAAGTACCTCGCCAAGTTGTGGCCCAACCAGCAAGAGCGTAACGCGGTTATCAGCTTCCAGCATTATCAGAAGGACGCCCAGCGCATCTATAAAGGCACCCAGGATGAAATGGATGCCAAACCCGGCCATCTGGCAGGAGAAGTTGACCTTGGTACTTTAAAACGCAATCCAGGCTATCAACTGCGTCAGGCAAAAAATGAAAAAGAACTCGACGAGAATGATATGACCGCCCCGGTCAACAAGGCGCTGGGTGCGGTTGCAGGGGAGGCCTCGAAGCTGGCGCAAGAGTTTCCTGAGCTGGCGCATGCGGCGGTATTTGCGGCTGATGCGGTTAAAACCTTTGGCTATGCCCTGCTGGCCTCTTCGGCTCTGAGCCTGGTTCAGGGGGGAGCGACATCCGGCATCGGGAAGCGCATTCTGACAAAAGCGGCAGGCGGCGCGGCAAAAACACTCAAATTCATGCCCGAGTATCTTGGTCGGTTTGGCGGTCCGCTTCTTGCCGTTGGTGCCGGTGTGTATGACGCGCATGAAGTGAGCAAGGATACTACGCTGACCGACAAGCAAAAAGACCAGAAATACACGCAGATTGCCGGAGGGGCTGCCGGGGCCTGGGGTGGTGCAGAAGGTGGTGCAGCAGCCGGTACGTTCGTGTTACCGGGTCTTGGTACGGCCATTGGTGCCGTCATTGGCAGTATTGCCGGTTATTTTGTCGGCAACTATGTGGGTGACAAGGTGGGCAAAAACGTCTATTCCGACGATAAGGTCAACCCCATGATGGACCATATCATGCCTGATGCTAATGCTCCCATAGTTAAAAATGAAGTGCATGTCTATGTTGATAGTCAGGAGATCCAGTCTGTCATCGATGATCGCACCCAGCGCGATGGACTGAGGAACTAGCCATGGCCTGGAAAGATGATCTCCTCGACGCCTCGTTCCGGGGCGTTGCCTTCGACTGTATCGATGCGCGGGATACGCTGTCCCGTGACGTTGCCGAGTATCGCTACCCCTATCGGGAAGGGGCTGACGTCGAAGACCTGGGCGGCAAGCCGGATAACATCCGTATGACCGCCATTTTCTTCGGTAACGACTATGAGACCCGGTTGCAGGAGTTTATTAAAGCCATCAATACGCCCGGCAGCGGTGAGCTGATCCACCCGGTATTCGGCT
>NZ_JVEL01000405.1:0-8964 GCF_001076875.1 Serratia sp. 506_PEND | reverse complement strand
CCGATTAAGCCGATGGTGAGTTTTTTCATAGTTCAGCGTGTCGTCTTCAAGGAGAACAGCGCCGGCGCAAGGGCGCGTCGGCAAATGGAGGCGTGCCGGTTCAGGGCTGGCCGTCGAGCTGCAGCAGCGCCAGATCCTTCCTGCGCAGCACTAGGCTGACGCGGCGGGTTTTAATTTCTATCGGATCGCCCAGCGGCGCGACGCGCACCACSTCGAACGAAGAGCCGGGCAGCATGCCGAGCGATAACAGTTTCTGGCGGTAGGCCGGCGCAATTTCACCGGAAAAGCCGATAATCTTATATGTGTGTTTAGGTTGAAGCTGCATGTGATTAACCTTCCGGGTGCCGATGAACATCGGGCTGATGATAATTGGACGTTGCCGGCGAAAATGCCACGCCGTCGGCGGTATTCATCCATAAGGTCATGCAATAAAGTGAGCGCAAATAATAGTAATTATCATTATCGCGTTCAATACAAAAAGTAGGGGTATTGTAACCAATTATTATGGCGTCGACAGTTTTTGATGGCGTTGTCTTGATTAACGACGTTTTACCACCGCTTGCGATGGGGAACAAATGAGAATGGCGAGTTAAATCAGTTGCGTATTTGTAGCCAAGTTTTCTCGTTTGCAAATATCGAGGGTTTTTTCCCTTTATTTATTTCCGCTGAAAAGCAATTCGATAACATTATTCCGCCGTAATGCGAGCGGTAACCATTTGTGTTTCTCTCACTATTGGTGAGATGAAAAATGCGTGTTAACAAAGTTGTTAATAAATGGCTGCAGAAGGCATTTTTGCTGGCTGAATAATGAGAGGGTGATCACGCAGGAACGGGAAATAAAAAGATGACGGTTTATTGAGACGGGTCAAGAAATGCCGCAAGTTTTATTCATCAGAAAGGGCGGAGCAGGCTCCGCCCTGTTGGCTCTGACTTAGCGTTTCTTGCCGAATGCCGCCGCCAGCGCGTCGCCCATGGCGCTGTTGCCGGCCGGCGCCGCGTTGCGCGGTTTGGCCTTGTTGCCGCCCGCCGAACGGTTGGCGGTGTCGCGCGACTGTGCCGGCGCGTTGCCGCCGCGGCGCGGCGAGCCTTCGCCCGGTTGCTCATCCAGGCGCATGCTCAGCGCGATGCGTTTACGCTGCAGATCGACTTCCATCACCTTCACTTTGACGATGTCGCCGGCCTTCACCACGGTGTGCGGATCTTCGACGAATTTGTCCGCCAGCGAGGAGATGTGCACCAGGCCGTCCTGATGCACGCCGATATCCACGAAGGCGCCGAAGTTGGTGACGTTGGTCACCGAGCCTTCCAGGATCATGCCCGGCTGCAGATCGTTGAGGGTTTCCACGCCTTCGGCGAAGGTGGCGGTTTTGAACTCCGGACGCGGATCGCGGCCCGGCTTCTCCAGCTCTTTCAGAATGTCGGTGACCGTCGGCACGCCGAACTTGTCGTCGGTGAAATCAACCGCTTTCAGGCTGCGCACCGCCGAGGCGTTGCCCATCAGATCCTGCAGCGCCTGCTCGGTGGCGGCCAGGATGCGTTGCACCACCGGATAGGCTTCCGGGTGAACGGTGGAGGCATCCAGCGGGTTGTCGCCGTGGTTGATGCGCAGGAAGCCGGCGCACTGTTCGAACGCTTTCGGCCCCAGGCGGCTGACCTTCAGCAGCTGTTCACGGTTGCTGAAGCGGCCGTTCTCGTCGCGCCAATTGACGATGTTCTGCGCCATCATGCGCGTCAGGCCGGCCACGCGGGTCAGCAACGGCACCGACGCGGTGTTCAGATCGACGCCGACGGCGTTCACGCAGTCTTCCACCACCGAATCCAGCTTCTTCGCCAGCTGGCTCTGGCTGACGTCGTGCTGATATTGGCCGACGCCGATGGATTTCGGATCGATCTTCACCAGCTCCGCCAGCGGATCCTGCAGGCGGCGAGCGATGGACACCGCGCCGCGCAGCGATACGTCGAGATCCGGGAACTCCTGCGCCGCCAGTTCGGACGCGGAGTACACCGACGCGCCCGCTTCGCTGACGATCACTTTCTGCGCCCGGACGTCGCTGAACTGCTTTTGCAGGTCGAGATAGAAACGCTCGGTTTCACGCGACGCGGTGCCGTTGCCGATGGCCACCAGCTCTACATTGTGTTTGATGCACAGCGCCGCGACGATGGCGGCGGCTTTCGCCGCTTGCCCGGTGTGCGGGTAGACGGTGTCGGTGGCGACCAGCTTGCCGGTTGCGTCGACCACGGCGACTTTCACCCCGGTGCGCAGGCCCGGATCGAGGCCCATGGTGGCGCGCATGCCGGCCGGCGCGGCCATCAGCAGATCATGCATGTTGCGGGCGAACACGTTGATCGCTTCATCTTCCGCGCGCTCGCGCACCGTGCCCATCAGCTCGGTTTCCAGGTGCAGCAACACCTTGATGCGCCAGGTCCAGTTGACCACCGCCTTGCGCCAGGCGTCGGCCGGAGCGTTGTTCAGGCGCAGATTGAGGTGATTGATGATGATCAGCTCCGCCTGGCTTTCGCGCGGCGCTTCTTCAAACTGCGGATCGGCGTTCAGCGCCAGCTGCAGCACGCCTTCGTTGCGGCCGCGGAACATCGCCAGCGCGCGGTGCGAAGGCACCTGGGAAATCGGTTCGTGGTGATCGAAATAGTCGCGGAACTTGGCGCCTTCGTCTTCCTTGCCCTCGACCACTTTGGACACCAGATGGGCGTTTTTCCACAGGTAGTCGCGCACCTTGGCCAGCAGCGCGGCGTCTTCGGCGAAGCGCTCCATCAGGATATAGCGCGCGCCGTCGAGGGCGGCTTTCACGTCCGCCACGCCCTTGTCGGCGTCGACGTAGCGTTCGGCCAGTTGTTCCGGCTGCTGTTGCGGATCCTGCCACAGCGTGTCCGCCAGCGGTTCCAGGCCGGCTTCGATAGCGATCTGGCCGCGGGTGCGGCGCTTCGGTTTGTACGGCAGGTAGAGGTCTTCGAGTTCGGTCTTGCTCAGCGTGGCGTTGATCGCCCCCGCCAGTTGTTCAGTCAGTTTGCCCTGTTCATCGATCGACTTCAGGATGGTCTGGCGACGATCTTCCAGTTCACGCAGATAACCCAGGCGGGTTTCCAGCTGGCGCAGTTGGGTGTCGTCCAGGCCCCCGGTGACTTCCTTACGATAGCGTGCAATAAAGGGCACGGTATTACCTTCATCCAGCAGACGGATGGCGGAGTCGACTTGCTCCGGCCGGGCCTGCAGTTCTGTTGCAATAATGCGGCTCAGTGGGTCATTCATAGGTCTGGTATCTGTATTGAGAACGGTGAATAAACAGGGGACAGTTATACGGATTGATCGGGGAAAATGCCAGTGGAGCGGGCCGCCGCCGCGCGGCCGCGGCGTGGAGAACAGCTCAGGCGGCGGCGTTGGCGGCGGTTCGGAAAAAGCTGAAAGCTTACTTCGGGTAGTCTATCTCGTTCACGTACCACTGCGCCTCGCCCAGCGGCGTATTGACGGTGGCGACGTCCCCGACCTCTTTTTTCAGCAGGGCGCGCGCCATAGGCGCGTCGATGGAGATGTAATCCTTGCGGCCGAAGATCTCGTCGTAACCGACGATGCGAAAGCGTTTGATTTCGCCGTCTTCGTTCTCCACCTCTACCCAGGCGCCGAAGAACACTTTGCCTTCCTGCTGCGGGGAGTAATCGACGATCTTCAACTGCTCCAGGCATTTGGTCAGATAGCGGACGCGGCGATCGATCTCGCGCAGCCGCTTCTTGTTGTACTGGTAATCGGCGTTTTCGCTTCTGTCGCCCAGGCTGGCGGCCCAGGTCACTTTCTTGGTCACCTCGGGGCGTTCTTCGCGCCAGAGGTAATCCAGCTCTTGTTTGAGCTTGTCATACCCTTCACGGGTTATCAGTTGAGTTCTCATCGTGATTTATCTTTATGGGGTCACCGCCACAGTGTACGTGAATGCGGGGGGCTTTAGAAATGGCGCGCGGGCCTGCGCGTTGTCGCACGGTTTTTATTCAGTTTGCGCAGCTTTTAACAATCGGGAGTATGCTTAGCGATAGCGGAAAAGGAATGTGACGAAAGGAGGATATCTGGCGAGAGAGACAAGGAATTTTGGCGCACAACCCAACACATTGAAGGTATTACCGCATGGAATTTAAAGATTACTACGCCACGATGGGCGTTGAGCCCAACGCCGATCTGAAAACCATCAAAACGGCCTACCGCCGGCTGGCGCGTAAATATCACCCTGACGTGAGCACTGAAGACGACGCCGAAAGCAAGTTCAAGGAAGTGGCCGAAGCCTATGAGGTGCTGAAGGACGAGGAGCGCCGCGCCGAGTACGATCAGATCCGGCTGCATCGCAACGATCCGAACTTTGGCCGCCAGGCGCGCGGCGATCACGGCGGCTATCAGCAGAGCGCTTCATGGCACGGCGGCGGCGCCGACGCGCAAGACTTCTCCGACTTCTTCGAGAGCATGTTCGGTGGGCGGGCGGCGGGCGGGCATCGCTCCGCTTCGCACTCGCACGGCGGGCATGGCTTCCGCGGCCAGGATCTGGAGATGGAGGTGCCGCTGTTCCTCGAGGAAACGCTGCATGGCCAAAGCCGCGAGATCTCCTACACGCTGCCGGTGTACGACGAGCTGGGGCGGCAGGTGAGCGAAGCCAGCAAAACGCTGAACGTGAAAATCCCGGCCGGCGTGGGCGACGGCGAGCGCATTCGCCTCAAGGGGCAGGGCGTTGCCGGCGTGGGTGGCGGCCAGAACGGCGACCTGTATCTGGTCATCCGCCTCGCGCCGCATCCGCTGTTCGAAATTGATGGCCACAATCTGAGCATCGTGGCGCCGCTCGCCCCGTGGGAAGCGGCGCTCGGCGCCAGCATCGAGGTGCCGACGCTGACCGGCAAAATCGCGTTGACCGTGCCGGCCGGCAGCCAGAGCGGCAAACGGCTGCGGGTCAAGGGCAAAGGGCTGGCGGGCAAGAAAGAGCCCGGCGATCTGTATGTCATTCTCAAGGTGGTGATGCCGCCGAAGCCGAACGAGAAGGCCAGCGCCCTGTGGCGAGAGCTGGCTGAGCAGGCGGCGTTCAATCCGCGTGCGGAATGGGAGTAAAGCACATGATGAAGAAAGAGATCACATTCACCGTGGTGGAACTGTGTCAGCGAGTGGAGATTTCAGAGGACGAATTGGTCGAGATCGTCGGCCTGGGCGTGATCGTGCCGCTGGAGCCGGCGCAGCCGCGCTGGGAGTTCGATTACCCGGCGCTGAGCCATCTGCAGCGCGCGCGCAGGCTGCGTGCCGAGCTGGATCTGGATTGGCCGGGGATCGCCATGGCGCTGACGTTGCTCGATCGGGTTGATGCGCTGCAGCAAGAGAACCGGCAGTTGCGCCGGCAGCTGGCGCGTTTCCTGCAGACTTCCTGACCCGACGGCTAAACGCCACCGGTCGGTTCGCCGGTGGCGAAATTGTGCAAAATTGGGCCGTCGCCCCACATTGCGCCGATAAAGGGCGAAATTTTAACGAACCCCCGTCGACATTCACTGAAAATTGTTGATAAATGGGGAAAAGAATAAGCTTTGTAACAATTTCGTCTAGAATACATACCATTAAACGCTGTCTCAAATGGCAAGGTTTTCTAACAATATTCGAGTCAGGCAATAAAGCCTTTGGGAGTAATACCATGCAAGAGAATCATAAGATCCTGGTTGTCGATGATGACATGCGCCTGCGCGCGCTTTTAGAACGTTATTTAACCGAGCAGGGCTTCCAGGTTCGCAGCGTTGCCAACGCTGAGCAAATGGATCGCTTGCTGACTCGTGAATCCTTCCATTTGATGGTGCTCGATCTGATGTTGCCGGGCGAAGACGGCCTGTCCATCTGCCGCCGCCTGCGCAGCCAGAGCAACCCGATGCCGATCATTATGGTCACCGCGAAAGGCGAAGAGGTCGATCGCATCGTGGGGCTGGAAATCGGCGCCGACGACTACATTCCTAAACCGTTCAACCCGCGTGAGCTGTTGGCTCGTATCCGCGCGGTGTTGCGCCGCCAGGCGAACGAACTGCCGGGCGCGCCTTCGCAGGAAGAGGCGGTGATCGCGTTCGGCAAATTCAAACTGAACCTCGGCACCCGCGAAATGTTCCGCGAAGACGAACCGATGCCGTTGACCAGCGGCGAGTTCGCGGTACTGAAGGCGCTGGTCAGCCACCCGCGTGAACCGCTGTCGCGCGATAAGCTGATGAACCTGGCGCGTGGCCGCGAATACAGCGCCATGGAGCGTTCCATTGACGTGCAGATCTCTCGCCTGCGCCGCATGGTTGAAGAAGATCCGGCGCATCCGCGTTATATCCAGACCGTGTGGGGTCTCGGCTACGTCTTCGTACCGGACGGCAGCAAGGCATGAGGCGATTGCGCTTTTCACCGCGTAGCTCGTTTGCCCGAACCCTGTTGTTGATCGTCACCTTGCTGTTCGTCAGCCTGGTGACGACCTATCTGGTGGTGCTGAACTTCGCCATCCTGCCCAGCCTGCAGCAGTTCAACAAGGTGTTGGCCTACGAAGTGCGTATGCTGATGACCGATCGGCTGCAGCTGGAAGACGGCACGCTGCTGGAAGTGCCGCCGGCATTCCGCCGTGAGATCTACCGCGAACTGGGCATCTCTCTCTACACGAATTCGGCGGCGGAGGAGAGCGGCCTGCGCTGGGCGCAGCACTACCAGTTCCTCAGCCAGCAGATGGCGCAGCAGCTCGGCGGGCCGACCGATGTGCGGGTGGAGGTGAACAAGAACTCCCCGGTGGTGTGGCTGAAAACCTGGCTGCAGCCCGATATCTGGGTGCGCGTGCCGCTGACGGAAATCCACCAGGGCGACTTCTCGCCGCTGTTCCGCTATACGCTGGCGATCATGCTGCTCGCGATCGGCGGCGCCTGGCTGTTTATCCGCATTCAAAACCGCCCGTTGGTGGAGCTGGAACATGCGGCGCTGCAGGTGGGCAAGGGCATCATTCCGCCGCCGCTGCGCGAGTATGGCGCTTCCGAAGTGCGGTCAGTGACTCGCGCATTCAATCAGATGGCGTCGGGCGTCAAGCAGCTGGCGGACGATCGCACCTTGCTGATGGCCGGGGTCAGCCATGACCTGCGCACGCCGTTGACGCGCATTCGGCTGGCGACGGAGATGATGAGCGCCGAAGACGGTTATCTGGCCGAGTCGATCAATAAAGACATCGAAGAGTGCAATGCCATCATCGAGCAGTTCATCGATTATCTGCGTACCGGGCAGGAGATGCCGACCGAAAGCAGCGATCTGAACGCCATTTTAGGCGAAGTGGTCGCGGCGGAAAGCGGCTATGAGCGGGTGATTGAAACCGCGCTGTCGCAGGGCGAGCTGATGATGAATGTGCATCCGCTGTCGATTAAGCGGGCGGCGGTGAACATGGTGGTGAACGCGGCGCGTTACGGCAACGGTTGGATCAAGGTCAGCAGCGGTCGCGAGCTGCAGCGCGGCTGGTTCCAGGTGGAAGATGACGGCCCGGGCATCAAGCCGGAAGAATTGAAGCACCTGTTGCAGCCGTTCGTACGCGGTGACAGCGCGCGCAGCACCAGCGGCACCGGTCTGGGGCTGGCGATCGTGCAGCGTATTATCGACGCGCATGACGGCGAACTGGATATCGGCACCAGCGAGCGCGGTGGGCTGTTGATCCGCGCGTATATTCCGTTGCCGATGGAGAAAAAAGAGTCGACCAACGGCCATCAAACGGCCAGGGAAAACGCCTGACACTCTGGCGTGGGCCGCGCCGCTGCGGCCCCGTCAGGACTTTCTGCTCATCACGTAGTATTCCGCCGCATCTTCATGCAACCGACGGCCGGTCGGCGCCTGCCACGGATCGATTAACTCGATGCCGCAGTGGAGGAAGTCTTTGGTATTGCGGGTGGCCAGGGCGGCGCCGTAATGCAGGCAGGTGGCGGCGATTTGGGTATCCGGCACGCTCATCGCTTTACCCAGCAGCCGATTCCTTGTCGTCAATTCCGCGTATTGCATCGCGCACAGCCCATCAAACGGCAATATCTGCCCCTCGAACTTCAATTCAATGGCGTCCGCCAATTTCAGCTTGAGATCCCGCTGGCGCTTGCCGTCAGGCATGCAGGCGACGCCGCTGAACAGTTCGGCGAGGACAATGGCGCTGAGATAGAGCTCGTCATTGTCCTTTTCATTTAACCAGTTAATGACGTTGTAGTACGGGCTGGGACGCAGCGTTTCTGAAATGACGTGGGTGTCGATAATGATCATGCGTTGTCATCTTCATCATCAAAGGTGACGATGCGTGGCGGCACGGCGTCACGCGGTGGGATCTCCAGCTCAACGCCGCCGAATTCGGCGAAGTGCTGATGCATCCAGGTACCCAATCCATAGCGCGGCGGCTTTTTCACCAGCGCCTGTTTCAGGATCATGCGCGCTTCCTCTTCCATGGAATGGCCGTTTTTCGCCGCTGAGATACGCAGCAGCTCTTTGATTTCGTCGTCCAGATTTCTGACGGTGATAGTAGCCATTGAAACCTCCTTTGCTATCAATGATTGCATTGACTTATTTTCTCGTCTTGCCGATTAAAAAGCAATCAATTGAAATAAAAAAAGGCGCGGGATCCGCGCCTTAGCTGAAGAGGTAACGTTACCGAATTACAGCTTCGGACCGGCGCTAACCAGCGCGGCGCCCGCAGGCGTGTCGGTGTATTTGTCGAAGTTGGTGATGAAGCGCTCGGCCAGATCCTGCGCTTTTTCCTGCCACTGCTCGAGACTGGCGTAGGTGTTGCGCGGATCGAGGATTTCCGGGTTCACGCCCGGCAGCGCGGTCGGCATCGCCAGATCGAAGATCGGCAGAGTGACGGTTTCCGCCTTGTCGATTTCACCGCTCAGGATGGCGTCGATGATGCCGCGCGTATCTTTGATCGAGATGCGTTTGCCGGTGCCGTTCCAGCCGGTGTTGACCAGGTAAGCCTG
>NZ_JVEL01000404.1:0-7355 GCF_001076875.1 Serratia sp. 506_PEND | reverse complement strand
TGCTGCGCACCCGTTATCCCGAGCTGGAAGTGGTGGTGCCGCTGGTCAACGCCAAACGGCGCGAGCAGTTTGAGCGCATCAAGGCCGAGGTTGCGCCGGATCTGACGGTACATCTGCTGAACGGCCAGGGGCGCGAGGCGATGATCGCCAGCGACGCGGCGCTGCTGGCATCCGGCACGGCGGCGCTGGAGTGCATGTTGGCCAAGTGCCCGATGGTGGTGGGCTATCGCATGAAGCCGTTCACTTTCTGGCTGGCGCAGAAGCTGGTGAAAACGCCTTACGTTTCGCTGCCGAATCTGCTGGCGGGGCGCGAGATCGTCACCGAGCTGCTGCAGCATGACTGCGTGCCGGACAAACTGGCCGCCGCCGTGATGCCGCTGCTGGAAGAGAGCCCGGAAACCGACGCGTTGAAACACACTTTCCTTACCTTGCACCAAAGCATCCGTTGCGGTGCGGACGAACAGGCCGCTCAGGCTGTGTTGGAGCTGGCGAAAGCATGATTGAACCCTTTATCTATCCCGCTGCCACGCTGATTGCCGGTGTGGACGAAGTGGGCCGCGGCCCGTTGGTCGGCGCGGTGGTCACCGCCGCCGTGATCCTCGATCCGGCGCAGCCGATCGTCGGTCTGGCGGACTCCAAGAAACTCAGTGAAAAACGCCGCCTGGCGCTGTATGACGAAATCGTCGCCAAGGCGCTCTCCTGGAGCCTGGGGCGCGCCGAACCGGCGGAAATCGACCAATTGAACATTTTGCACGCCACCATGTTGGCGATGCAGCGCGCGGTGGCCGGGTTGCATATCGCGCCGGACATGGTTTTAATCGACGGTAACCGTTGCCCGAACCTGCCGATGCGTTCGCAGGCGGTGGTGAAGGGCGACAGCCGCGTGGCGGAGATCAGCGCGGCGTCCATTCTGGCGAAGGTCACGCGCGATCGCGAAATGGCCGAGCTGGACAGCGAGTACCCGGACTACGGCTTCGCGCAGCATAAAGGCTACCCGACCGCCTTCCACCTGGAGCGGCTGGCCGCGCTGGGCGCCACCGAGCATCATCGCCGCAGCTTCGCGCCGGTGAAAAGAGCGCTGGCGCTGTAGTCTGCGGGCCTGACCGGGCTCGACGATAGCATTAACCCGGGCTCAGCCTGCTGAGCCCCTTCAATCAGGTATCTGGAGATGGCCGAACCTCGTTTTATTCACCTGCGCGTCCACAGTGACTACTCCATGATTGATGGATTGGCCAAGACGGCGCCGCTGGTGAAAAGAGCCGCCGCGTTAGCCATGCCTGCACTGGCAATCACCGATTTCACCAACCTGTGCGGGCTGGTGAAATTCTATGGCAGCGCGCACGGCGCCGGGATCAAACCGATCATCGGCGCGGATTTCCATGTGCAAAGTGAAGAGCTGGGCGATGAACTGGCTCAGTTGACGGTGCTGGCCAGCAACAACGAAGGTTACCAGAACCTGACGCTGCTGATTTCCCGCGCCTATCAGCGCGGCTACGGCGCCGCTGGCCCGACTATCGATCGCGACTGGCTGATTGAACATCGCGAAGGGCTGATCCTGCTTTCCGGCGCGCGTCAGGGCGACGTCGGCAAGTTCCTGCTGCGCGGCAACCAGACGCAGGTGGATCAGTGTCTGGACTTCTATCAGCAGTATTTCCCGGACTGTTACTATCTGGAACTGATCCGCACCGGCCGCCAGGACGAAGAGAACTACCTGCATGCGGCGGTGGCGCTGGCCACCGAGCGTGGCTTGCCGGTGGTGGCCACCAACGACGTGCGCTTCCTGGTGGAAGATGACTTCGACGCCCATGAGATTCGCGTCGCCATTCACGACGGCTTTACGCTGGACGACCCCAAGCGGCCGCGCAACTACAGCCCGCAACAGTACATGCGCAGCGAAGACGAGATGTGCGAGCTGTTCGCCGACATCCCGGAAGCGCTGCTGAACAGCGTCGAAATCGCCAAGCGCTGTAACGTCACCATTCGCCTCGGCGAATACTTCCTGCCGCAGTTCCCGACCGGTGATATGAGCACCGAGGACTTCCTGGTGCTCAAATCGAAAGAGGGGCTGGAAGAGCGTCTGGAGTTCCTGTTCCCCGATCCTGACGTGCGCGCGCAGCGCCGCCCGGAATACGATGAGCGTCTGGACGTCGAGCTGAAGGTGATCAACCAGATGGGCTTCCCCGGCTACTTCCTGATCGTGATGGAGTTTATCCAGTGGTCGAAGGACAACAACGTGCCGGTTGGCCCGGGGCGCGGCTCCGGCGCCGGTTCGCTGGTGGCCTATGCGTTGAAAATCACCGACCTCGATCCGCTGGAGTTCGATCTGCTGTTCGAACGCTTCCTGAACCCGGAACGTGTCTCAATGCCCGACTTCGACGTCGACTTCTGCATGGAGAAGCGTGACCAGGTAATTGAGCACGTGGCGGAGATGTACGGCCGCGAAGCGGTATCACAGATCATCACCTTCGGCACCATGGCGGCGAAAGCGGTTATCCGCGACGTGGGCCGCGTGCTGGGGCACCCGTACGGCTTCGTCGATCGCATTTCCAAGCTGGTGCCGCCGGATCCGGGCATGACGCTGGAGAAAGCCTTCGCCGCCGAACCGCAGCTGCCGGAGATTTACGAGGCCGACGAAGAGGTCAAGGCGCTGATCGACATGGCGCGCAAGCTGGAAGGGGTGACGCGCAACGCCGGTAAACACGCCGGGGGCGTGGTGATCGCGCCGACCAAGATCACCGACTTCGCGCCGCTGTACTGCGATGCCGAAGGGAACCACCCGGTGACCCAGTTCGACAAGAACGACGTGGAATACGCCGGGCTGGTGAAGTTCGACTTCCTCGGTCTGCGCACCCTGACCATCATCGACTGGGCGCTGGAGATGATCAACGCCCGGCGCGCCAAGACCGGGCTGGAACCGATCGACATCGCCGCCATCCCGCTCGACGACAAGAAAAGCTTCGACATGCTGCAGCGCTCGGAAACCACGGCGGTGTTCCAGCTTGAATCGCGCGGCATGAAAGATTTGATCAAACGTCTGAAGCCCGACTGCTTCGAAGACATGATCGCACTGGTGGCGCTGTTCCGTCCGGGGCCGCTGCAGTCGGGCATGGTGGATAACTTCATCGACCGCAAACACGGCCGTGAAGAGATCTCCTACCCGGACATTCAGTGGCAGCACGAGTCGCTCAAGCCGGTGCTGGAGCCGACCTACGGCATCATCCTGTATCAGGAACAGGTGATGCAGATTGCCCAGGTGCTGGCCGGCTATACGCTGGGCGGCGCGGACATGCTGCGTCGTGCGATGGGTAAAAAGAACCCGGTCGAAATGGCCAAGCAGCGCGGCGGCTTTGAAGACGGCGCCAAAGCGCGCGGCATCGACGGCGAACTGTCGGTGAAAATCTTCGACCTGGTGGAAAAATTCGCCGGTTATGGCTTCAACAAATCGCACTCCGCCGCCTATGCGCTGGTGTCGTATCAGACGCTGTGGCTGAAGGCCCACTACCCGGCCGAGTTTATGGCGGCGGTGATGACCGCCGATATGGACAACACCGACAAAGTGGTGGGGCTGGTGGACGAATGCTGGCGCATGGGGCTGAAGATCCTGCCGCCGGACATCAACAGCGGCCTGTATCACTTCCACGTCAACGACGACGGCGAGATCGTTTACGGCATCGGCGCCATCAAGGGCGTAGGGGAAGGGCCAATCGAGGCCATTATCGAGGCGCGCAACAGCGGCGAACAAGGTTACTTCAAAGACCTGTTCGATCTCTGCGCGCGCTCCGACATCAAGAAACTGAACCGCCGCATTCTGGAAAAACTGATCATGTCCGGGGCGTTCGATCGCCTTGGGCCGCACCGCGCCGCGCTGATGAATTCGCTCGGCGACGCGTTAAAAGCGGCGGATCAGCATGCGAAAGCCGAAGCTATTGGCCAGGTGGATATGTTTGGCGTGCTGGCGGAAGCGCCGGAGCAGGTGGAGCAATCCTACGCCAATATCGCGCCCTGGCCGGAGCAGGTGGTGCTGGACGGTGAACGGGAGACGCTGGGGCTGTACCTGACCGGCCACCCGATCACCCAGTACCTGAAGGAGATCGAACGTTACGCCGGTGGCCAGCGTTTGAAAGACATGCACCCGACGGATCGGGGCAAAATGACTACCGCCGTCGGGTTGGTGGTCGCCGCGCGGGTGATGGTGACCAAGCGCGGCAACCGCATCGGCATCTGCACGCTGGATGACCGTTCAGGCCGTCTGGAAGTGATGTTATTCACCGAAGCGTTAGAAAAATACCAGCATTTGTTGGAAAAAGACCGTATCCTTATCGCCAGTGGACAGGTCAGCTTTGATGACTTTAGCGGCGGGCTTAAAATGATGGCCCGCGAGGTAATGGACATCAGTGAAGCCCGGGAAAAATACGCTCGCGGGCTTGCTATCTCGCTGACTGACAGGCAAATTGATGACCAGCTTTTGAACCGTCTCCGTCAGTCGTTGGAACCCCATCGATCGGGGACGATTCCAGTGCATCTCTACTATCAACGGGAAGATGCGCGAGCCAAGCTGCGTTTTGGCGCAACCTGGCGCGTGACGCCCACCGACCGCTTGTTGATCGACTTGCGGACGTTGGTAGGCAATGAGCAGGTGGACTTGGAATTTGACTAAAATAGGAATGCTATGAGTCTGAATTTTCTTGATTTTGAACAGCCGATTGCAGAGCTGGAAGCGAAAATTGACTCGCTGACTGCAGTCAGCCGTCAAGACGAAAAATTAGATATTAATCTGGACGAAGAGGTTCAGCGCCTGCGTGAAAAGAGCGTTGAGCTGACGCGCAAGATTTTTGCCGATCTTGGGGCTTGGCAAATTGCCCAATTGGCACGCCACCCGCGCCGTCCTTATACCCTGGATTATATCAAACACATCTTTACCGACTTCGAAGAGTTGGCGGGCGATCGCGCTTACGCTGACGACAAAGCGATCGTCGGCGGCATTGCGCGCCTGGATGGCCGTCCGGTGATGATCATCGGGCACCAGAAAGGCCGTGAAACCAAAGAGAAGATCCGCCGCAACTTCGGCATGCCGGCGCCGGAAGGCTACCGCAAGGCGCTGCGCCTGATGGAAATGGCCGCGCGCTTCAAGATGCCGATCATCACCTTTATCGATACCCCTGGCGCTTATCCGGGCGTGGGCGCGGAAGAACGCGGCCAGTCGGAAGCTATCGCGCGCAACCTGCGTGAGATGTCGCGTCTGAACGTGCCGGTCATCTGCACCGTCATCGGCGAAGGCGGCTCCGGCGGCGCGCTGGCGATCGGCGTGGGCGACAAGGTGAACATGCTGCAGTACAGCACTTACTCGGTGATTTCGCCGGAAGGCTGTGCTTCCATCCTGTGGAAGAGCGCCGATAAGGCGCCGCTGGCCGCAGAAGCGATGGGCATCACCGCGCCGCGTCTGAAAGAGCTGAAGCTGATCGACTCGGTGATCCCGGAGCCGCTCGGTTCCGCGCACCGCGACGTGCCGGCGATGGCCGCCGCGCTGAAAGCGCAGCTGCTCGCCGATCTGAAAGATTTGGATGGCCTGAACGACGAAGAGTTGCTCAACCGCCGTTACCAGCGTCTGATGAACTACGGCTACTGCTGAGTTCTGTTCTTCGCTGCAAGAAACCGCCTCCGGGCGGTTTTTTTTTGGCTACACACCGCCGGATTTTCGTGGTGTTATAGAGACTTGGCCGTTAACTGACAGGAGCTGCCGATGAATATCATCGCCATCATGGGCCCGACGGGCGTCTACTACAAAGATGAGCCGATTCGCGAGCTCCACGCTGCGCTGGCCGCCATGGGATTCCAGCTGGTGTACCCCAAAAACAGCGGTGACCTGCTGAAGTTGATCGAAGCCAACGCCCGCATCTGCGGGGTGATCTTCGACTGGGACGACTACAGCCTGGAGCTGTGCAGCGAGATCAACGAGCTGAACGAATACTTGCCGCTGTATGCCTTTATCAATACCCACTCCACTTTCGACGTCAGCCTGCATGAAATGCGCATGGTGCTCTATTTCTTCGAGTATGGCCTGAATGCGGCAGACGACATCGCGCAGCGCATCCAGCAGTACACCGCGGAATACATCGACACCATTACGCCGCCGCTGACCAAGGCGCTGTTCAACTACGTGCGCGAAGGGAAGTACACCTTCTGCACACCGGGCCACATGGCCGGCACCGCGTTCCAGAAAAGCCCGGTAGGCTGCCTGTTCTATGACTTCTTCGGTGCCAATACCCTGAAGGCCGACATCTCGATTTCGGTCACCGAGCTCGGGTCGCTGTTGGATCACACCGGCCCGCATCTGGAGGCCGAAGAGTACATCGCGCGCACCTTTAACGCCGAGCAGAGCTATCTGGTCACCAACGGCACCTCCACCGCCAACAAGATCGTCGGCATGTATTCGGCGCCGGCGGGCAGCACGGTGCTGATCGACCGTAACTGCCACAAATCGCTGTGCCACCTGCTGATGATGAGCGATATCACGCCGATCTATCTGCGCCCGCTGCGCAACGCCTACGGCATCCTCGGCGGGATCCCGCAGCGCGAGTTCACGCGCGAGAGCATCGCCGCCCGGGTGCAGGCGACGCCGAACGCCACCTGGCCGGTGCATGCGGTGATCACCAACTCCACCTATGACGGCCTGCTGTACAACACCGACTACATCAAGCAGACGCTGGAGGTGCCGTCGATTCACTTTGATTCCGCCTGGGTGCCTTACACCAACTTCCACCCGATTTACGACGGCAAGAGCGGCATGAGCGGCGAGCGGGTGCCCGGCAAGGTTTTCTACGAAACCCAGTCTACCCACAAGCTGCTGGCCGCCTTCTCGCAGGCCTCGATGATTCATATCAAGGGCGACTACGATGAGAGCACCTTCAACGAAGCCTACATGATGCACACCACCACTTCGCCGCACTACGGCATCGTGGCGTCGATGGAGACCGCCGCCGCCATGCTGCGCGGCAACCCGGGGCGCCGCTTGATCAACCGTTCGGTGGAGCGCGCGCTGCATTTTCGCCGTGAAGTGCAGCGGCTGCGCGAGGAGAGCGACAGCTGGTTCTTCGATATCTGGCAGCCGGAAGAGATCGATGAGGCGCAGTGCTGGCCGCTGGATCCGGACGATAACTGGCATGGTTTCGGCCAGACCGATCGCGATCATATGTATCTCGATCCGATCAAGGTGACGATCCTGACGCCGGGCATGAATGAGCTGGGCGCGCTGGAAGAAGAGGGAATCCCGGCGGCGCTGGTGGCGAAGTACCTCGACGAGCGCGGCATCGTGGTGGAGAAGACCGGGCCGTACAACCTGCTGTTCCTGTTCAGCA
>NZ_JVEL01000403.1:0-459 GCF_001076875.1 Serratia sp. 506_PEND | reverse complement strand
TTGAAACCATCCTCTATCTACTTGACGAGGACAACATAGCGCTGCTGAAGCTTGATAAGGTGGTGAAAGAAAAAATTCTCGGCAAGCAACCACAAACAGAGGCAGTTGCTAATCATAACTACGAGAAGGCTAAAGAGTGTGGTGCTGATAACGAAGAACGCGCAGACACAGAAAGCCTAGCGTCTGATAAGAAACGGGCCGTTTGATTTGGTCTTAGTGGGTACGTGAATGTTATGACAATGTTGCTAACGGCAGGCTACTAAGATCAATCAAACTGTTTTTAAACTGTGATAAACCCCGCTCAAAAAATGCAGAATAAATCATAAAAAAAGACATTTTCGCTCATTTTTAAAATCGCAGTGCAGAACCTCTAAAATCTTCTTAATCCCGCGTCACGTAAGGCTTTGTCGCCCAATCCGAGGTTGCCCCGAACAGTGCTAAAATGATTGTCACCCCACA
>NZ_JVEL01000402.1:0-1233 GCF_001076875.1 Serratia sp. 506_PEND | reverse complement strand
GTATCGAGAACTATACCCGCACCACCAACGGCTGAAACGGTCCCCAAAGCAACGCCCAACCCCACAAGCCCCTTGGTAACATTGGGCAGAACTTCATCTAATTTGGTGAATTCATCTGCCACCTCGCCCTCGAGCTTAGCCAGGGGAGTCATAATGTCATTTTGGTCAAGGATTTCCAGGCTGCCTGCGCGTTTTTTCTTGAACTCAGTCTCGTTTTGAATACCCTTCATATCCTTATCGGTCGCCAGTTCACCGGGTTTGCCGTAATACTCCTGGTCAAGTGCGCCCTGTAGCGCCTTGACTTTATCGTAATGCTGTTCGTAGGCAATAAAGGACATACGGGCTTGCTGGTTGCGAAAGAACTTACCGTAATACACACCACGGACAGCCTGTATTTGACGTTCAAGACGATCCCGTTTGGTGGGGTCAGTCGTTTTGTTTAATTGACGATTTAACGACTGGTATTGCTTGTCATTATCGATGGCCTTATTAACAATGGTTCTGGCCGCTTCCAATGGGTCAACGCCTTGCCCCATCTGTTTGATAATGGACTCATGCCAGCTTATCTTTTTTCCGCCGATCTTAATGCGCCCAGCAGCGCTATCCAGGTTGGGGCTTAAAATATCGTTGACAAGATCTTTCGCGTTCGTGAGCGCCGCTTCCGGTGTTGCTGCACCGAGCGCGGAGGATTCAGCAAGTGGCAATACAGCACGCAGCCCCTGATAACCACCGCCACCAATACCGCCCAACTGCTCAAATATCCCTTTGGCGTATTCAGCTATCACATCCGCATCAACCGGCCCCATCTGGCCCATTCTGACAATGCCGCTTAACGCATTGGGGAGTTTATCGGTGGGAATTTTAAAGTAATGCAACGATGAAGCCAGTTCCGCGACCTTGTAGGGATTTGCACCGACGGATGCGGCTGTCATATTGATGCGCGGCAATAATTCGTCGACTTGTTGCGGCGTAAATGCCTGGGAGGAAACCAGCCCCTCGTAACCTTGCAATGTGTCGCCGATATCACCCCCACCGAGTTCTATCGCTTTTTTGACGGTGTTGTTTATTTGCTGCTTACCTTTCTGGCGCCCCGCCTCATCGCGGTCATGGAACACCCTGTTTGAGAGTTTCATCAGCTCCATGCTGTACTCGGAACTGTTATCAATTTTAGGCGCAAGATAATGTGCGCCAGCAGCTATGGCTCCGCCGGCAACCAGCATTTTTTTACCCAGG